>CAZLRY010000351.1:2192-3845 GCA_964561675.1 uncultured Chitinophaga sp. | reverse complement strand
GCTCAAACCCGTACCGCCTGGGTGGCCGCCAAATCCGGTCTCAGTATCCGGGAGAAACCTGCTATTGGTGCCAAAGTGCTGGACAAGATTCCTTACGGAACTAAATTAACCATCCTGAATACGGATGAAGAGTTGGTAGCAGTGGTAACTGAAGGAATGCATGGCTATTGGGAAAAAGTCACATTCAATAATAAGACCGGCTATATCGTAGGCTCCTATCTTTTACCCGTAGCTCCTCCAAAACTGGCCACCGTCAAGGAGATGGCGGATTACTTCAAACAGGTCTACACGCCCTTCGGGAATAAACTGGTGATTAAAGAGGGAGAACGGCAAAATATTGAAGAAGGCGGTTATGAAATCCAAAAACAACTATATAAGAACGGGGCCGAGTGGCACCGGTTCATGGGCTATGAATATGGTTCCGACACCTGGTTCCTGCCCGATTTCTCCCTTGAAAACGGCTTTATACTGATGCGGCTGATACCGGAGTTTAAAGAAGTGTTTGGAGAAAAAGAGGAGTTCCCCACTGAAAACCGGACCTTCAAAAAAGGGGACAGGGAATACAGTATTACGGTGGAAAAGGAAATGATTGGCGATCATCCCTGGTTCAAACGGATCAATATCTCCTATGAAGATGGCGCCATTTATGAAGTACAGCTTTACCTGCTCGAAAACCAATTAGTTATTTTCTTCAGTTCAGGTGTGTAGATTTGCAACATGAAAAAAATCGCCATGATCCCGGCGCGCTATGGCGCCACGCGTTTTCCGGCTAAACTGATGCAGTTACTCGGTGATAAGACCGTCATCCGTCATACCTACGATGCCACGGTGGCCACCGGTTTATTCGACGAAGTAGTGGTGGTGACCGACAGCGAAATCATTTTCACCGAAGTAACTTCCGCCGGGGGTAAGGCCGTCATGAGCAAAAAGGAACATGAGAGCGGGAGTGACCGCATTGCCGAAGCTGCGGCTGAGATGGAGGTTGATATTATTGTCAATGTACAGGGCGATACCCCGTTTGTAAAAAGAGAACCACTGGAAAAACTGCTGAACCAGTTTGAGGATCCCACGGTTCAGGTAGCATCCATGATGCAGGTACTGACCAAACAGGAAGAGATCGATGATCCCAATTTTGTAAAAGTGGCGGTCGATAAGAACATGAATGCGCTCTTCTTCAGCCGTAGCGTGATCCCTTACCCGCGTGATAAAAATTTTCCCACCACCTACTACGAACATATCGGGGTCTATGCCTTCCGCAAAAAGGCCCTGCTCGATTTCACCAGCTGGCCTATGACCCCACTGGAAGCCGCTGAAAAAGTGGAATGCCTGCGCTACCTCGAAAACGGTATTCCCATGCGCATGATCGTCGTCGACTACATGGGCGTTGAGATCGATACGCCGGAGGATCTTAATAAGGCCGCTAAATTGTTGTAATTGACTGCGTCAATTAAGTTTTGGCCACGAAAACACACGAAAGAACACGAAAAAATACATGTATTTGCCTGCGGCAAATGAAAGGCAGGCCACGGATTTCACAGATATGCACGGATTAGATACTGAAAGCGGGAGACTCTTCTTTGTTTTCAGTCCCTCCGATTTTTTATGACTTTATCCGTGCTGATCCGTGAAATCCGTGGCCTGCCTTTTTGTATT
>CAZLRY010000351.1:0-2092 GCA_964561675.1 uncultured Chitinophaga sp. | reverse complement strand
GTGGCCCATGCAGTGAGTTATGGTCTCAGTTACCTGCTCGGTACCAAACACGGCATCGGTAATTGCATCGTGATGAATCACCTCGAGGAATATTATCCCGCCGGTGTGAAGGAATTCAAATACATGGTCGAGAAAAATAACATAGACATCCCCGTTGGCATCTGCAAAGGCTTATCCGATGAAGACTTCGAAAAGATGATCAATGTCAGCATGGGCATGAAACCGCTTTGGGAAAATGCACTGGGCAAGGATTGGGAGAAGATTATGACGAGGGAGAAGTTGCGGGCGCTTTATGAGAAGTTGTGAGAGGAAAGAGAATAGAAAATAGTAAATAGAGAATGGGGAGTGGCAGAGGCTGCTCCCTTTTTTTGGGGGAGAGAGTAACATAAATGAACGCTGCATCGTTATATCAGCTAAACCCGCCAAAATAATGAAACTGCTTCCGGTCGTCATTTTGATATACCTGCTCAGCTCCTGTGATTCAGCTAATAAAGAGATACACGATAAAAACAAAGAGATCTGTCAGGAGCTGACGGATACATTAAATAAGATAACCGACACCCTGGATTTTAATGGTTTTGGAGTAGTGTTAGTCAGTGATACAGGGGTATTATATCAAAATGGATTCGGTTATGCCAATGCAGCAACAAAGGAAAAATACACTGGCCATACACTTCAGAACATTGCCTCCATTTCCAAAACCTTTATTGGCATTGCGCTATTGAAAGCGCAGGAACTGGGGAAACTGAAGCTGGACGATCCGGTTAACCTCTATTTACCTTTCCGTGTTGACAACCCCTATCATCCGGAGATCCCCATAACTATCAGGCAGCTTGCCACGCACACCGCCGGTATCAATGATACGGAAGATTACCTGTTCCGGGCCTGGGTATTACATGATACAATCAATCTGGCACATAACCTGAAAATAGATATCGGGGAATGCCGATTCACTGCGCCGGATACAGAGATTCCAATGGAGGATTTTCTGAAGAATGTGCTGGTAAAAAATGAAAAATGGTATAAACCCTCCAATTTCTCCAAAAACAAACCGGGGGCCATCTATGCCTACTCAAATATGGGTGCCACCCTGGCTGCCCTGGTCGTTGAAAAAGCCACAGGAATAGCTTACGATCAATTTACAAGGAAGTATATTCTGGATCCATTAAATATGAAATCGTCCGGCTGGGGACTTAACGCAATTGATTTATCAAAACACACAAAACTTTATATCAATAAAAAAGAAGCTTATCCTTTCTATAGTTGTATCACCTATCCGGATGGCAGTATGATCACTTCTGCTGAAGACTTCAGTAAATATATGGCCGAACTCATGAAGGGCTATTTTGGCAACGGTCGTTTATTGACAAAAGAGAGCTATGCCGAATATTTCAAGGGCCAGTTGAAAGCGGAGAATTTTATCAAACGCAATGAAGGCGAATACAGTGATGAATACAATATGGGCATCACCATGGGTATCAGTTCAACCGGTAATTTCGGACATACCGGTGGCGACCCGGGACTCTTTTCCATGATGTTTTTCAACCCTAAAACCCGTATCGGGAAATATATGATCGTAAACACCGACCTGAACGAACCCAGGTCGTGGAAACAACATCATACCATCTGGAACCTGCTGGATTCTTTTGCTATCCGATTGACAAATACAGGACCCGTAGTTAAGCAATAGTTCAAACAACCCATAATACACATAACCTGCTGGGTTAAGCGTAACTATACTTACCCCAATTCCCGTCATTCCGAACGAAGTGAGGAAACTTGTATTTGAACGCAGCGAGAAATCTCCCCGGCCGAAACCATGTACTTCGTACTTCGTACCTCGTACTTATTTTTCCCTTTCCCGCAATTTCCATTTCCCGATTCCGTCATATTAGAATACTTTACGCCTCTATTTTTACGCCCTTAAACAAGTAAGATTCGACATGGCAAAAAACTCTCTCAGCACCGGTATGCGTGTTATACACCGCTACCTGGGCTTTTTCCTGGCCGGCATCATGGCCGTCTACTCACTCAGTGGTATTGTACTCATCTTCCGCGATACCGATTTTTTGAAAAAAGAAAAGCAGATCGT
>CAZLRY010000350.1:0-3855 GCA_964561675.1 uncultured Chitinophaga sp. | reverse complement strand
GCCGGTACCATCCTGGTAAATAAACAGGACTTGCAATCTGTAGCCCATCCGGGGAATTAATTTTTTAACGATCCAGGTTATCCGTGCATGAAGAAAAAATTACTGTATGTTTCCAATGTGGACCTCGAAGGAGGATTGATCCCTGGTGTAGTGGAGAAAATTAAAGGGCAGTGTGCCGCATTTGATCGGAATAACATCGAAACAGCTGTCCTTTATCCGGGTAAGGAGGGAGAAATAACGATTGCTCATGCAGATGGAAGCAAAAGGTCATACAAAGGAGCACGGGATACCGGACTCCAACAAGGCTTTTTGAATAAGTTAAAACAACACCTCTCACTGGCCTGGTATGGTTCATTGAATTTTGACCATTGTGCGGAGGATATACTGGCTTACGGATATGATGCCATTTATCTGCGTTTTTATCTTCCCGGAAAGGACCTGATTCATTTTCTGAAGAAAGTCAGGCAAAAAAGCCCGGGAACCCTGATACTGCTGGAGTATCCCACATTAAATGTAGGGCCGTTGATGAAGACTGACAAAGCCCGTTGGATCAGTTACCTGATCAATAAACCCCGGATCAAACACATGAACGCTGCGGCGGATTTCATTATCACCCTGACGAAGGATAAAGTCCTTTTTGATAAGCCAGCTGTGTTTATGCCAAACGGATTTGAGTTTTCTGCCATTAAGGTACTCGGGCCCGTCCAGCCGCCTGATCCGGTCGTATTGATCGGGGTGGCATCTGATTGTGCGCACTATCATGGCTACGATAAAATTATTAAAGGATTGGGCGAATATTACCGGAACAATCCTGAACAGCATGTTGAGTTCAGAATTATCAGCAGCCTGATTGGTCACAATATGGCCGCCCTCCGGAAACTGGCAGAAGAGGAGCAGGTACAGGATCGGGTATTGTTTTGCGGTACACGAACCAAGGCAGAACTGGCGGGGGAATACCAGCAATCCCATATCGGAATAGGGACACTGGCATTGCACCGGATCGGACTGATGGATAATTATTCGCTGAAACACAGGGAGTATGCGGCTTTCGGACTGCCCTTTATCATGAGTCTTGGGGATGATGCTTTTGAGGATTCCCCCTTCGTCTTTACCGTGGAAAGAGATGAAGCCCCCGTGGATATTAAGCGATTGCTTGATTTTTATCAGGGTATTGTCCGGAAGGATCATAACTATCCGGAGAAATTCCGGAGTTCAATGCAGCAGAAATTGAGCTGGGATACACAGATGCAGCAGGTCTTTTCGGTTATTCATAAACGGTAAATCATTCACGCACGGCAATGAAAGTAACACAGGTTTTATACAGCGGACTGGGAGGCCATGGGAGTGTGGTAAATTCACTAATACTGGCCGATGAAGAAATGAAATGGGAACACCAGCTTGTCTATTACGGTATTGAAGAATTACTGCCAGCCTATCAACGGTTTTGCCATTCTCATTCTGTTCCATACCGTTTTATTCGTAAGAAAAAAGGCCTATTTCGTCTTCCAGGTAAAGATGTTATTACCGCATTCGTAGGACAAAACCCTGATATTATTATTCTTCATAGTCCAACACTTATTATCCCCGCTTGGCTATACAGTTTTTTTTTCCGAAAAAAGTTATTTGTTGTAGAGCATACATCACATACCACAAAAGGGAAACCGGAAAAATTTGCCAGTTTTCTTTCTTTGTTACTCGCCTATAAGGTAGTTTGCTTGTCGGAAAACTACCGGAAAGAATTTCAAAAAAATATACCCTTCCTGAATCTGAAAAAAAGAGTAGCTATCATCCGAAATGGTATAAACCTGACAGTTTTCAGCCCTGGCGCAGGAAGAACCAACTCTGAGTTTCATATAGGAATGGCAGGGCGTTTAAATGCCCCCAAAAATCAGCAGATGATTATAGAACTTGCAATTGAGGGATTTGCAAAAGGCAACCTTGATTGCAATGTACACTTTCATTTTGCCGGAGTTGGCGATCAGTTAGAAAACCTAAAGCATACGGTAACCACTCATAATTTGAATGACCAAATTCATTTTCACGGCTTACTTGAGGAATCTGAAATGATTGGATTCTACCGGAGTCTTGATTTATATATGCATGCAAGTTTTGCAGAAACAATGTGTACTTCAGTGATGCAGGCAATGGCTTGCGGAGTACCTGTGATTGGTTCCGATATTCCGGGCATCAATGACCTTCTGCCAGAAAACGACGAATGTATTAAATTATTACCCAATCAATCTGAGCAACAATGGATGAACAATCTTCTGCTTTACATTAAGGATTCAGCTTTGAGAAAAACAAGAGCAATTTCGGCTCGTAATGCCGCGCTTAAGTTTTTTTCGATTGAAACGACCTTTAAAGAGTATTCTAATCTTATTATAAACAAAAAATAATGCCTGTAATAACAGAAATCGCAAAAAACTATCTCATTAAATTGCCTTTTATAAAAAGGATGGCGAAAAAAAAGCATGTAACAGGGTTCAATCAAGCTGAGGAGGGTATCAATAAGATTTTTGATACTTATTCCGCATTTACCAATTTCAATGGTAAAAAGGTCATTGAAATAGGACCAGGTCATACTTGGGGTGTTGCAAAAAAAATCAAGGAGGCAGGATCTGAGGCTGTTTCCATTATTGATATAGAGAAATATGTTCCGGACGCGGTATTACAAGACAATCCATGGCTCGATTATATCATTTATCCTGGAGGTGAAATGCCGTTACCCGAAGAGCAATTCGACCTTGTGCTCAGTTTTACTGTGTATGAACACCTCCGTCAGCCGGAAACAACAATCCGTGAAACCTTCCGTATACTCAAAAAGGGAGGTTTGGCGATTCATTTGATTGATCTAGGTGACCACATGTATTACGGAATTGACCCGGCCAAACAATTCAACTGTCTCAGATATGGGAAAAAAACATGGGAGCTAATGAGTATGAATCGGAGCATTTATGTCAACCGGATCCGTGTTAGCGGCTGGCGGAAACTTCATCAAGATGCGGGTTTTACTATTATTGAAGAAAAACCGCATATAGATGAATACTGCCAAGGTTTATATGCTAATGGAAAGTTGAAGTATCTAAGCAACTTTTTTCCTGAAGATCGATTTGCCTCTAATCTTATGTTGGTAGCTAGAAAATAATATATCGTAAGTGAAAATCTTATTTGTCCAGAAAATGGCAGCCATTTCAGGTTCAGAACTCTACCTGATGCACTTGTTACCTGAACTGAAAAAAAGGGGATATGAAGTAAAAGTACTGATCATCTTTCCGACCGTACCTGAAGGCACCAAACCTTTTATGGCCCATTTCCGCGAGCAGGGTATTGAAACGTTTGAGATCTACGGACATTCGGCACTTTCCCCGGTGCTCATGATGAAACTGCGGCGTTTATTGAAAAAAGAACAATTTGATATCGTGCAAAGCAACCTGGTGCATGCCGATCTCTGGCTCGCCCTGCAAAAAATGCTTTTTTTCCCCCGCATGCGGCTGATCAGTGTGAAGCATGGTTTCGATGAAGCCTATTCCGCTCGCTATGGCAATAATCCGGCACACCTTAAGAAATCGATGTTCTACTGGGTGCAGAAGTTTTCCGGATTTTTTGCCAATTATAATGTGACCATTTCAAAAGGGTTGTATGACATGTATGTCCGGGGAGGCATCGTAAAGGAAAAAAGGATACGGAATATTTATTACGGGCTTGATCTGAGTGATAAAGAAAAGAAAGTAACTGATAAAGTACCCGCAGAAACCTATGCCCTGATCCTTGGCCGTCTGGTAAAATACAAAGGACATGATCTGCTGATGCAAAGCTGGAAGAAAGTAGCGGCGGAGAATCCGGACTGGAAACTCT
>CAZLRY010000349.1:0-3855 GCA_964561675.1 uncultured Chitinophaga sp. | reverse complement strand
AGTCAATGCCCGATATCGATACGGACTTCGATGATGAAGGCCGTCAGAAAGTGATCGATTATGTGGTGGAGAAATACGGCAAAAACCAGGTGGCCCAGATCATCACCTATGGTACCATGGCCGCGAAAATGAGTATCAAAGATGTGGCCCGTGTAATGGACCTGCCCCTGGCTGAATCCAATGCGCTGGCTAAACTGGTACCCGATAAACCGGGAATAGAATTAAAGCGGGTGTTGCATGCCCCGATGAAAGCGAAAGAAGGGGAAAAGTCACTGGAAGAAAAAGACGGATTAGGAAATGATGAACTGGAAAGTGTAAAGAAGCTGCGTGACATATATAAACAGGTGGATACACCCGCCGGTAAAGTACTGCACGAAGCGGAACGACTCGAAGGTTCGGTCCGTAATACCGGTATCCATGCGGCGGGCATCATCATTGCGCCGCAGGATCTGACCGACCTGATTCCGGTGGCCACTTCCAAAGACTCCCATTTATGGCTGACCCAGATTGAAGGAAGTGTGATTGAGGAAGCCGGTGTAATCAAGATGGACTTTCTGGGACTGAAGACCCTTACCATCATTAAGAATGCGTTAGTCCTGATCAAGCAGAACCATGGAGTAGAAATTGATATTGACACCATCCCACTGGACGATGAAAAGACTTTTGAACTTTACCAGCATGCTTCCACGATTGGCACGTTCCAGTTTGAAAGTCCGGGTATGCAGAAATACCTCCGTGACCTGAAGCCCGATAAATTTGGTGACCTGATTGCGATGAATGCCTTGTATCGTCCCGGTCCCATTGCGTATATTCCTAACTACATTGACCGCAAACACGGACGCGAAGCAATCAGCTACGATGTGCCGGAAATGGAAGAGTACCTGCAGGAAACCTACGGGATCACGGTGTACCAGGAACAGGTGATGTTACTGGCGCAGAAACTTGCCGGCTTCAGTAAAGGAGATGCGGACGTGCTGCGAAAAGCGATGGGTAAGAAGCAGAAAGCGGTGCTGGATAAAATGAAGGCTCAGTTTATCAGCGGTGCAAAAGAAAAGAACTTACCTGAAGATAAACTGGAGAAAATCTGGACCGACTGGGAAGCGTTTGCCCAGTATGCCTTCAATAAATCGCACTCCACCTGTTATGCCTATGTGGCTTACCAGACGGCCTACCTCAAAGCGCATTACCCGGCCGAGTATATGGCGGCGGTGCTGAATAACGCCGGCAGCATTGATAAGATCACTTTCTTTATGGAAGAGTGTAAGCGGATGGGATTAAAAGTGCTGGGGCCGGATATCAATGAATCGCTGAAAGGATTTGCGGTGAATGATCAGGGAGAAATCCGGTTTGGACTTGGCGGATTGAAAGGTGTAGGCGAAGCGGCAGTGGAAAGTATTATAGAGGAACGAAAGAAAAACGGGTGGTTTAAAAACATATTTGACTTTATCAAACGCATCAACCAGCGGACAGTAAACAAAAAAACACTGGAAAGCCTTGCTTATACCGGTGGCTTTGATCGTTTCCCGGAACATCACCGCGCACAATACTTCACCATCCCTGAGGGTGAAACCGTAAACGGACTGGAAAAGATCATCAAGTTCGGGCAGATCATGACAGCCCAGAATGCCAGCAGTACCAATACCCTGTTTGGGGACCTGCCAGCCAGTATGGAAATTCCACCGCCCCGTATTCCGGACTGTCCCACCTGGTCACTGGTGGAACAACTGGATCATGAAAAAGAAGTAGCGGGGATATTCCTTAGCGGGCATCCGCTGGACAATTACCGTTTTGAAATGAAACACTACGGTGTGACCACCCTGTCTGACTTTAACGAATTCAAGGACAGTATCCGCATGCAGTCAAACCCGGGCCGCCCTTTCCGGATCGTGGGCCTGGTGGCCGATGCACAGCACCGGATTGCCCGTAGCGGAAATAAGTTCGGGATTTTTGTCATCGAAGATTATTCTGGTAAAACAGAAATCGCCCTTTTCAGCGAAGATTATATGCGGCTTACCCCGATACTACAGCCCGGAAGCACCGTGCTCATCCATGGTCATTTCAAACCCAGGTATAATAAAGAAGAATTTGAGTTTAAGCTAACGGCGGTCAGCCTGGCAGAGACCATGAAAAAAACCATGACCAAACAGGTCACCATTGAAGCCCATCCGGGCGTCATCAGTGCTGAAATGGTGCGATTTATCGAAAAAAATATGCATGATTTCCCGGGCAAATCAACCCTGAGGATCAACCTGTCAGAACCCCGGAATAAAATGAAAATCAGCCTGGTGACCATGAGTGGCGGTTTCGAAATGAATGAGGAAATGATCCGTTTCCTGGAAGAAAAGCCGGAACTGGAAGTACAGGTACTGACCAGCTGACAGGTACATAGTACCATTTTTTAACAGCTGTTAACAAGTTTCCCTGACAAGTTTTCAACCGTGCAGGCAAGTTTTACACAACTTTGTGCCACTATCACATGTTACAACGGCAGGACTTAAATTTGCTATCCTTAAAAGAACAAAAACAAAAAATTATACAATGGCAAAAGAATTCACAGACGCGAACTTTAAAACAGATGTATTAGCTTCCGATAAACTGACCGTGATCGATTTCTGGGCAGAATGGTGTGGTCCCTGCCGTGCTATCGGGCCGGTTATTGAAGAACTGTCCAAAGAATATGATGGCAAAGCCAATATTGGTAAACTGAACGTGGACAATAACCCTGAGGTGTCCATGAATTACGGAATCACTTCCATCCCGGCTATTCTCTTTATTAAGAATGGTCAGGTGGTGGACAAATTAGTAGGCGCTCAGCCGAAAGCGAATTTTGTAAGAAAGATCGAATCGCATATTTAATTTTCACTTAAATAAAAAAATCCCGGATGCACGTTGTACCGCATCCGGGATTTTTATTTTTTGAGAAAGTACAGTTAGTGTTTTATATCAGCTGTTTGTCCGGGCTGGTGTTTGTATTTGAATGTAGCCAGGAAGAGTACAGCAATCACCAGCGAATAGGCCGCGAAGGAGAACCAGATATTCTGCCAGTCTTTAGTTCCGGCTGCATCCGTGAAATAGTCCACAATTTTACCAGCAAATAAACCACCCAGGATTGCCCCGAGACCATTGGTCATCAGCATAAACAATCCCTGTGCACTGGCCCTGATCTCCGGCCTTGCTTCCCGGTCAACAAACAATGAACCGGAGATATTAAAGAAGTCGAATGCCATTCCATAAACAATCATAGACAATAACAGTAAGGTCAGTCCGCTTCCTGGATTTCCGACGCCGAATAAGGCAAAGCGGAGTACCCAGGCTATCATACTGAAAAGCATCACTTGTTTGATACCGAAGCGACGAAGGAAGAAAGGAATCGTAAGAATAAACAGGGTTTCCGAAATCTGCGAGAGGGAGATCAGGATATTACTGTGCTTAACGGCAAAACTGTCAGCATACTCCGGTATTTTGCCAAAATCACCCAGAAAGGGATTCCCGAACATATTCGTAATCTGTAATGCGGCCCCGAGGAACATGGCGAACAGGAAAAACTTGGCCATCATCGGGCTTTTGAACAACTGGAAGGCATCCAGTCCCAGCCTGTTGGCAAATGATTTTTTCTCAGCTGACTTGTTAGTATGGACCGGAGGCAGTGTAAAGCAATAGAGTCCGGTGAAAACACTGGCCACTGCGGCAAAATAGAACTGATTACTGTTTTGTGTCCAACCGAGCAGGTCAACGGCCCATTCGGCCACAATGAAACCAACAGTACCCCAAACCCTGATCGGGGCAAAACTCTTTTGTATATCAAAATTATTTTTACTGAGCAGACTGTAAGACACCGAATTACTCAGGGCAATT
>CAZLRY010000348.1:0-3862 GCA_964561675.1 uncultured Chitinophaga sp. | reverse complement strand
GAATATGTGGAATCGGTAAACGACTCCCTGAAACTCGATATGCAATACCTCTCTCTGTTGCCGCAACCGAATACCGGCAAACTGGTGAAGAAGTTTAAATCCCTGCTGGGGGGACAAACCTATCTCAACCGTTCATCCACCCCGGCTGAATTCAGGAAAAGTGCCGGTGGCCATAAGATCATCCATATCGGTACCCATGCGGAATACAACAATATCAACCCGGAACGCTCCCGGCTGATCTTTGCTAAAACACCGGTTGTTTCGGCCGATACCAATTCCCTTTTTCTATATGATATTTATAACTGTAATGTAAGCTCCGACCTTACCCTGCTCACCGCCTGTGAAACCGGGCGACCGGGCTACCAGGATGGCGAAGGCATGGTCTCGCTCGCACACGCTTTTAACTATGCCGGCAGCCGGAGTATCCTGACCGGTTTATGGAAAATAGATGAACAAAGCAGCAGTCAGATCACGGAGTCATTTATCCGTCACCTCAAAGAAGGACTACCCAGCGATGAAGCACTTCGCCAGGCAAAACTGGACTACCTGTCAGGTAATCCGGAACGTTTGCTGGCACCCGCATACTGGAGCGGACTGGTGCTGATGGGAAAGCCGGGATCCATACAGTTTGATAACCCCGGACTGAGTCCCTGGTGGTGGGTGCTTGCCGGAGCTTGTATTCTGGCAATACTCCTCTTTTTGCGCAGAAAATTCAGCCGTTAATACCCCTTTCCTGATTTACGGGCCTGATCTGTACACATTACAGATCAGGCTTTTTTATTTCCATCAGCCACTGACCGGCTGATGACCTTTCTGCTCCTCCTCCGATGTACTGTCAGAGATTACCTATTCACCTCCAAAAATGAAACGCATGCAAAAAATCTTCTTTTCCCTGGCCATCCTTGTATTGTGTGTCACTACCAGCTGCTCAAAAAGCAAAGGAACAGACGTCCCGGCACCGGGCACTACACAGAAAGACATCACAGCTATTGATAATGCGGTGAAAAGTTTCATGGCCACTTATAATATCCCCGGCACATCCATTGCTATTACAAAAGATGACAAACTGGTCTATGTAAAATCGTATGGACAGATCAGTGCCACTGATAATACCCCAATCAACAACAATAACCTTTTCCGGATTGCCAGTGTTTCCAAACCCATTACAGCAGTAGGTATCATGAAAATGCTGGAAGCGAATAAACTCACCCTGGACTCCAAAGTGTTCGGCACGGGTAGTATCCTCGGTACTGATTTCCCGTCTACACAACTGGCAGCCGTCAGTGATATTACCGTTCGTCACCTCCTGCATCATACCAGCAATGCCTGGCCCAATGATGGCAATGATCCCATGTTCAAGCAACCAACCTATAACTTCAGCCAGCTGATCAGCTGGACCCTGAATAATTATAATGCCGCCGTCACCCGGGGTGTATACAAATACTCCAACTTCGGTTACTGTCTGCTCGGGCGCATCATTGAAAAGCTTTCCGGTAAAAGCTATGAGCAGTTTATTAAAGATGAAGTATTCACTCCCAGCGGAATCAGCAATATGTCCATTGGTGGCAGCACCCTGGCTGAACGCAAACCCAACGAAGTGGTGTACACGGGACAAGGCGGTTTTAGTCCTTATGTATACAATGTTCCCCGCATGGATGCCCATGGCGGCTGGATCGGCTCTGCTACAGACCTGGCCCGTTTCATAGTACGCGTAAATGGTGTTTCCGGCAAAGCCGACATCCTGCAGCCTTCCACCATCAACACCATGATCACCCGTTCTGTCCCTTCTTCCAGGTATGCCTGTGGATGGGGAGTAAACGATGCCGGCAACTGGTGGCATACCGGCGGCATACCGGGTACCGCTACTGAAATTATCCGTTCCAATAACGGATTCTGCTGGGTAATCCTTTGCAATTCGCGGAGCAACAGCAGCAATTTCGACACCGCACTCGATGCTTTACTCTGGCCCTTTGTACAGGACAATGCAACGCCCTGGCAAAATATTGACCAGTTCTGACCCTAATACAAATTGAGTATTTCCCCGGCAGGAACAGTCCGTTAACCTTGTACAGGTTTACAACCTACCGGCTGATCCTTTCATTAACCAAAAAAAATTTTTTATGAGCCATTCAGTAGAACGTTATGTTATTAAACACCTCTCCGGCAGCAAAATCAACCAGGTGGAGGAATTTGATTTCCACAAAAAAGAACTCAGTATCGGCCGGGCCGCCAGCAGCGACATCCAGTTTGATCCTGAACGGGAAGTAGTGGTAAGCCGTGAACACGGACTTATCATCAAAAGCGGCAACGATCCGCTCCGGTTCACTATAACAGACAACAATAGCCGAAATGGAATTTTTGTCAACAAAAACCGGGTGAAAGGAACAGTGGATATTCAACCAGGTGATGAAATACAACTGGGCAACAACGGACCTGTGTTCACGTTTGATATCTATCCCCGTCCCCAGGATATGATGGCTGCTACCCGGCTGGTGGAAATCCCCACCAGTATCAAGGCCACCAGTATCTCCACCATTACCGAACCACCGGTGGTGCTTACCGCTGAACCCGTTAAGACCGGACTGGGTAAGCAAACCGTAGAGCGTATGCTGGTGGCAGAACGGAAGAAGTCATACGGCACCATGGCCTTTATTATCGGTGGCCTGATACTCGCCCTGGGCGGTCTCGGTTTTGCCTTCCGTGATAAGCTGTTCAAAAAAAGCACCACGGTGATCAACAATATTGTGGCCGACTCTGCTAACAAAAACAAGATGACCCCGGAAGCCATCTCCAGTCAGAATGATGATAAAGTGGTACAGATTGAATTCGGCTGGCAGTTAAAAGATACCCGTACCGGCGAAGAACTCTGGCATGAGTTTGTTCCTGTTAAGGCCCAGAATGGCGCCACTCAGTATATGGCACTGTATATCCGGAACAGCCAGGGCGTTGTTGAACCATATATCAATGTCAGAAGAAATACCGGTGAAGGTATTCCGGTTGGCATGACCGGTGCCAGCGGATCCGGATTTGTAGTATCAGAAGACGGCTACATTCTGACGAACCGGCACGTAGGCGCCGGTTGGCATACCCGCTGGCAGTTTGAACAATTTGCCTTTCCGGGATTACTCGTGAGTGTAAATGCAGCTGGCCAATTAGCCATCGACTATAATTCAAGAGTGATGCCGAACGAAGTATTTGGCTGGGTCCCTGCTAATTCCACCATGGTGGGCGGCCAGCCGGTGATGCCTGGTGTGATCCAGGGAGAAAATACCTACCTGAATGTAGTATTCTCGGGCACTTCTGAACGCCGGATGGCCCGCCTTGCACAGCCATCGGATGAACATGATGTGGCCCTGATCAAAGTGGATATACCCACACCATTACAGAAAGTAAAAATGAAAGATGCAGAAGGAACCGTTCAACCCGGACAGGCTGTAACGGTTATGGGATACCCGGGTATTGCACCCGCACAGGTGAGTGTACGGAGTTCAAAAGATCCGTTTAACCCCGGCATGAAAGAAGCCACCGTACCCACGCCCACCGTCACACCCGGAAATATCGGACGTATCATTCCCGCCACCTCTATGAAAGACATGCGCTACAGCGGATTTGGAGATTCTTATCAATTAACTATAAATGCAACCGGATCCGGTAACAGTGGCGGGCCGCTCTTTGACGGAGAAGGAAATGTGATCGGTATCTATTATGCCGGTGCCACCGATGGACAAGGCACGCGGATCACCTTTGCCATTCCGATCAAATACGGTCTTCAGCTGATGGGGATACGGAAATCATAAACCACTAAACTTAATCCTGTGTGGTCCACTTCATTTGCAAACTGCAGATCACGGATCACACAGGT
>CAZLRY010000347.1:0-3887 GCA_964561675.1 uncultured Chitinophaga sp. | reverse complement strand
AACCAAGGCCCCTTTTACAAGCCACCATCCTCTTCCACCTAAGAGGTCATTTAATATAGAGTTGACTGACAGCGGACAACTGGCTGCTCAAATCGGTCAGTTTAACCCAGTACATGCCGCTTTGCAGGCTGGCAATCTGCTGGTATGAACTGCCCGATAATACAATGTCCTTGCGGACCACCGTTTGTCCCTGTGCATTGAAGATTTCCAGTTTGTGTTTACCGCCCTCATCATTATCAAATTTGATACCAACTACACCCGTTGAAGGGTTCGGACTGATAATAAATCTGGGTACTACTGAACTTTTTAACGTTACTTTTCTGACCTCGCTGATCCGGGTGTAACTATTCGCATATACCTGTTTTACCCGGAAGAAAAAATCGCCGCTTTCGTTCTGTTTTGTCGTATACGTAAATTGATACTGATCATTTACAGACGATTCCTTCTGCACGGTACCTACTGGTACAAAATCTCTGCCATTTCTGCTCATTTCTGTCACATAACGGTAAGAAGCTGAAGCCTCATTGATTCCTTCCCAGGTCAACAGGGCTTTATTCTCCGCTACTTTATTCGCTTCAAAATTGCGCAGGTGCAGGGGCAGTATATAACCCGGACAGGTACAATACTGGAAATTGAACCGCACCAGGGCCGATGTGGCTACTGTACTGTTATAGTTACCGCCGGTACAGGTTACATTGGTAAAAGCGGTGATATCATAAAAATAGGAGATGCTGTCATTGCCATAAAACTGGAACAACGAATCCAGGTTAGTGATCGTCTGGCAAAGCTGAACCGAATTCAACAGGGTATCCCTGGAGATGGCCACAAAATCAGGCCCCGAACCCAGATTGCCGTCGGAGGCGCCCAGTCCGTATGGTCCATAATGATGATTGATACTATTGGTCAGCGGTGAGCTCAGTCCGGGACCCGTGATCTGATCCGTACGGATATAATAAATATTGGCTACCTGTGAGGAGAAGGAATTATTCTCCACACTCACGGAATCCACCACACCGGTAATGGTCACACAGACCCGTAAACAGGTTACCATACCCGCAAAAGGATCTGCCTGCGGTACTTTTATTTCAAGAGTATTGATACCGGGAGGGGTGCTGATCACGGTATCATAGACCGTGGTACCCGGCAAAAAATCATAGGGACAAGGCGTAATCTGGCTGCGGCCAGGCAATGCGTTTAACAACTGGAGTAAAACGAAACCAGTAATGAGAAGCGACTTTACGTAGATCTGTTTCATAGGTCGGAGTTTTGGTTTCATAAGAAACGGTACAGGGGTAAAATTAGAATTAAGGCTGCTTCTGTGCAATTGGTAATCTACTCTTTTTTGAAACCGGTATTTAATGAATATCAGCCGGGAAACTGCTTGCGATGCCCGTTAAATCAACCGGGTAAAAATGGCCCGGTTTTCGGCCTGTTCCGGGAAAAACACTACGTTAACACCCCTGATTTGTTTTCAAAAACAGGCGCGTTGATTTACGTGAGAATCCCCCGGACAGCAACTACCTTTGTGCCCGATTATGCGGATAGCTGTTAACACCCGTTTTTTATTAAGTGATTACCTGGAGGGATACGGGCATTTTCTGCAGGAAATCTTCAGCCGGCTGGTAAAAGCCCACCCGGAGCATGAGTTTATTTTCATTTTTGACCGGCCCTTTGACCAAAAATTTATTTTCGGGAAAAATGTGACACCCGTTGTGACCGGCCCACCCGCCCGGCATCCGCTGCTCTGGAAATACTGGTATGATTTCAAACTCCCCGCTGTGCTCAAAAAGCATAAGGCGGATGTTTTTTTCTCCCCGGATGGTTTTTGTTCACTCCGGACTGCTGTTCCACAATGCCTCGTAATACACGATCTGGCCTTTCTTCATTTTCCCAACGGCATTTCAGGTACCCAACTGCGCTTTTATAAACGCAATACCCCGGATTATATCGCCAAAGCAAAAACGCTGATCACTGTATCTGAATTTTCGAAAAAAGATATCATACAACATTATCCTGCGGCCACCGGTAAGATCCGTGTGATTCATAACGGGATCCGCCCTTTATTTCACCCCCGCTCCTATGAAGAAAAGGAGGCGGTGAAACAACAATACACCGACGGAAAAGAGTTTTTTCTCTGCACCGGATCCCTGCATCCGCGCAAAAATGGCATGAACCTGCTGAAAGCCTTTTCCCTGTTTAAAAAAAGACAGCAATCGTCCATGAAACTCGTACTGGCCGGACGCCTCGCCTGGAAGTACGAATCGTTTACCGAAAGCCTGAAATCCTATAAATACCGCGACGATGTGATCCTGACCGGCTATCTCCCGGAGGAAGAACTGGCCGCGCTGACTGCTGCTGCCTATGCCCAGGTTTATCCCTCCTTTTTTGAAGGATTCGGTTTACCGGTAGCCGAAGCCATGCAATCCGGTGTGGCGGTGATCACATCCGCCCATTCGGCCATGCAGGAAATTGCCGGGGAAGCCGCGTTGTATGCCGATCCGGCGGATATCCAGGCGATCGCCGACCAATTGAAACGGATCTACAAGGATGAAACCCTGCGGAGTGAACTGATCAGGAAAGGCCTTGATCAGTCTGAGAAATTTGACTGGGATACCGCCGCCGCCCTATGCTGGAAAGCGATTGAAGAAACCATCGGCTGATTTCGTTTACCTTTGCCCCTTCAAAAAAAATATATGCACAAATCAACGATAACCATCGAAGTAGAAACCGACGATCAGAAAATACCGGCCGGCATCAGCTGGAGTGCCACCGATACGGGGGCGGAAAATGCGCAAAAAGCCAAAGCGATGATGATCGCTTTCTGGGACAGTGCCGAGAAAGCGGCTCTCCGGATTGATCTCTGGACCAAAGACATGATGGTGGATGAAATGGCGGATTTCTTTTACCAGACCCTGATGACTATGGCCGATACCTATGGACGCGCCACCCGCTATGCCGACCAGGTAGAGGAAATGAAGACCTTTGCCAAAGGCTTTTATGAGAAATTCAGGGAAAAACAACTGAAAGAAAATAAAGCCTGATCATCTATACGTAATTAACTTCTTAACTGAATAACTATGTCTTTAGAGCAAAAAATTATGGGCGACCTGAAAGCCGCCATGCTGGCCAAAGATGAAGCGGCCCTTCGCAGTCTCCGTGCTATTAAAGCGGCCATCCTGCTGGCCAAAACAGCAGAAGGGGGTAATGGGGAAATTGCTGAAGAGGAGGAAATCAAATTGTTACAGAAAATGGTCAAGCAACGGAAAGATTCCCTTGAAATCTTCACCCAGCAAAACCGGCCCGAACTGGCAAAGAAAGAAGAAGAGGAAATTGCCGTAATTGAAAAATTCCTGCCGAAACAGCTGTCGGCGGATGAAATAAAAGCGGAACTGGAGAAAATTATCGCCGCTACCGGAGCCAGTTCACCGGCCGATATGGGTAAAGTGATGGGGGCCGCTACCAAACAACTGGCAGGAAAGGCTGATGGCAAAACCATTTCCGCCCTGGTGAAAGAACTGCTTGCGAAATAACCGGCTTTTAACAGCTTTCCGGTACCTGGCCGGGGCATTCCAACGTTTCCGCCATATGATGATTGATCTCATTTTTGCCGTATTGATGGTGCTGGCCCTTTTCAAAGGCTTTCAGCGGGGACTCATCGTTGGGTTGTTTTCTTTTGTTGCCCTGCTGGTGGGACTTGCAGCGGCACTTAAACTATCCACCGTGGTGGCCGGCTATCTTGGCGATTCGGTGAATATTTCCGCGGAATGGCTGCCCCTGGTTTCTTTCCTGCTCGTATTTGTAGTGGTGGTGTTGCTGATTCGTCTGGGTGCCAAAGCCATCGAATCGGCCGTGGAAGTGGTGATGCTGGGCTGGCTCAACAAACTGGG
>CAZLRY010000346.1:0-3917 GCA_964561675.1 uncultured Chitinophaga sp. | reverse complement strand
AAGAAGAGATCCGCTTACGGAAAAATCTGCTGGAAGGATCCGGAGATAACGCCACGCATGCCCGATTGCTTAGTCGATACTTATGGTAGCATTGTCGAGCACCCGTCCCCGTTCGGTACGGATCATCCGGGCCGGGAATTTCTGCACCACGATATAATCGTGTGAAGCCATCACCACGGCAGTATTATAATCCTTCGCGATCTGGAAAATCAGGTGCATGATCTCATCCGATGTCTCCGGATCCAGGTTACCGGTAGGTTCATCCGCCAGGATCAGTTTGGGAGAATTGAGCAGTGCCCGGGCGATATCAATACGTTGTTGTTCGCCACCACTCAGTTCAAAAGGCATTTTGAAGCCTTTCGATTTCAGGCCTACTTTATCGAGTACATCCGCGATTTTTTCATTCATGAGTTTCTCATCCGTCCAGCCTGTAGCCCGGAGCACGAACTTCAGATTATCATTTACATTCCGGTCAGTAAGTAATTGGAAATCCTGGAAAACCACACCAAGCGTCCGGCGCAGGTAAGGCACTTTTTTCCAGTCCAGCCCTTTCAGGTTGAAACCGGCCACCGTACCCTCTCCTTCCTTCAGTTCCAGTTCACCATACAGGGTTTTCAGCAAACTCGATTTGCCTGTACCGGTCTTTCCAACCAGGTACACAAATTCCCCTTTGTTTACAGTGAGGTTTACCTCCTGCAAGATCAGGTTACTTCCCTGGTATATATTGGCGTTCTTCAGTTCTATGATTGGCTCAGACATCTGCAAATGGGTTTCCTGCAAAATAAAGCAAACTCAGCCTTAAAAAGCACAAAATTTTACTTTAACTAAACTTTTAGTTGTTTAACTAAAAAATTAGTTTTAGCTTCACTTCATCAATTTAGAAATATGAAAGCACTAACCAAGGCAGAAGAACAGATTATGCAGGTGTTATGGAAACTGGAGCAGGCCTTTCTACGGGAGATCGTGGATGAGATGCCCGTTCCCAAACCTCACCAGAATACCGTGGCCACCCTGCTGAAGATCCTGGTGGAAAAAGAATTTGTGGCCGTGGAAGTATTGGGCCGTCAGCACCGGTATTCTCCCCTGATCTCCAAAGAAGACTATTCAGGCAAGAGTATTAAACAACTGGCGAAAAACTATTTCGAGGGATCCTTCAGCAATGTGGTCTCTTACCTCGTGAAGGAAAACAATATTTCGGTGGATGAGCTGGAGCAGTTGCTCAAACAAATTAAAAAACAGCAAAACCAGTCCAAATGAATCCATTGCTCAATTACGGGATCCAGGTGATCATTGTCTCCGGTCTCTTATACAGCTATTATCATTTTGTACTTCGGAATAAAAAATTCCACCGGTACAACCGGTTTTACCTGCTGGCAGCGGCCATGTTAAGCGTACTGATCCCCCTGCTGAATATCCCCGTCTACTTCAGTGAGGCACAAACCGAATCCTCTATTGTGTACAACACGCTGCGTGTATTCGCGACCACTGAAACCGATGAAGCGGTTACGATCTATGCCGGTGTCCCGGAAAAAGCAAGCTGGTTCACCACAACACATATCTTTCAACTGTTGTATATCACGATTGCGATACTGGTACTACTACGAATCATTTTCTCTTTACTGAAAATCCGCCGTATTATCCGCCGCCATCCCGTGGAGAAAATTGAAAATATCCATTTCCTGAATACCGATGAACCCGGCACCCCTTTCTCTTTCTTCCGCTGGTTGTTCTGGAACCGGAAGATCGAGCTCAACTCCGAAAAAGGCGAACAGATCTTCCGGCACGAACTCTTTCACATTGAGCAAAAGCACAGTCTCGATATCATTTTCCTGGAACTCTTAACGGTAGCCGGTTGGTTCAATCCTTTCTTCCATCTGATGAAACGTGAAACCAAGGCCATCCATGAATTTCTTGCCGACCAGTTTGCTGTAACTGAAAACAACCGCTGGGACTATGCTGAGCTTCTGCTGATGCAGGTACTTAACACCAACCAAAAACTCGTACACCCGTTTTTCCATAACCAAATAAAACGACGTATAGCCATGATTACTTCACCACAAAAAACAAGTCACCAGTACCTGCGGAAGCTGATGGTGCTGCCATTGACCATTCTGAGTATTTTCCTGTTTGCGTTCTCGTACAAAGAAATTAAAAAAGAGGCCACATTGACGCCAGCTCCGGAACAGAAAATCAGTGCAGACACAACCATTAAACCAACCCAAAAAATAGCCACGTTTGACAAAATGGTCATAGTAAGTGACAGTATTATTTTCAAGAGTATTCCATCAAAAGGTCAGAAAGAAAATTTACCTGAAGCCATCGTTTTTATGAATGGCAAAAGGGTTTTCCAAAATGAGTACGCCAAAAAAACCATTCTTTGTGACAGTTTTGAATACTACAGTCCGGATGACAGAAAAGCGATCGAGTTGTATGGTCCGGAGGCCAGGGCCGGGGTCATGATCATTCACAATGGCAAAATCACGGATACTGAATTTGAATTAAAAGAAGCAGATAAACCTGAGGCAGATAAAATCTTTGACAAAGTAGAAATCGAAGCTTCCTTCCCCGGCGGTTCAAGTGCCTGGCGCAGATACCTGGAAAGAAACCTGGATGCGAGTATCCCGGAAAAACAAAAAGCACCTGCAGGCAATTATACCGTGATTATTCAGTTTGTAGTAAACCTGGACGGTACAGTGAGTGATGTACGTGCATTGACTAACCATGGCTACGGCATGGAGACGGAAGCAATAAGGGCAATTAAAAAAGGGCCCAAATGGTTACCAGCCATTCAAAATGGCCGTAAGATAGTGGCCTACCGGAAACAACCTATCACTTTTGTAGTAGATAATGGCCCAAAAAAAGAAAGCAAGTTAAATGCCGGACAAGGTACAGAGCTGAATGAAGGAGTAGTCGTTGGCTACTCAGATCCCAGCATCCCAACTTTTCCCGGTGGTGATTCAGCCTGGAAAAAATATCTTATTGTCAATGCCAATTCCACGGTACCGGTAAATAACGGCGCTCCTGAAGGTATATACAAAACAAGAATCCGGTTTATTGTACACCCGGATGGGACCCTCTCCGATATAACTGCTTTGACCCATTTTGGATATGGGATGGAAGAAGAAGCCATCCGAGTGATAAAGAATGGTCCCCGTTGGATACCTGCCACCCGGGAAGGCACCAAGGTAAGCAGCTATAGAGAACAACCTATGACATTTGAAGTGACAAGTGAGCCCGACAGGCCCAATTACCCGCCAGTCATTCCCTCAATCAGATTGACAAACATCACTTCTCCCCGGCTTGCTAATGGAAACCTTTTAAAATTGGATCCTGGCACCATTTATATTGGAATGACCAATACATTGTTACTGGAAACATCCGTAAATGATCTGAAATATATAACAGCTGAATCAGGAAACGGGAATATGCTGAAAATTGAAAATGGGAAAATAGAAATTCAGTCCAATACTGTTCAGGATCAATTCGCTATTAAATTGTTTTATACCAAAGACAATATTAAAACAACAGTTAAAACCGTAAATTTCCTGGTCAGATTGGTACCACAGCAATAACCGCGGATTATCTGAATGAAGGTAATGAACTAAGCAAAATCTTTAATAGACGAGTTGTCCATTGGGAGTAAGGATATGGAGTTCCTTCTTCTCACTCGCTTCCACCCGGCCAATCACTTGTGCATCCACGCCAAAACTTTTGGAGACGCTGATGATCGCATCCGCGTCTTTTACATTGGTATAGATCTCAAGTCTTGTCCCCATATTAAAGACCTGGTACATTTCCCGGTCATCCGATTTGCTGGCGGCCTGGATGATGTTGAAGATAACAGGAGGAGTAAACAGGTTGTCCTTAATAATCCGGACATTCTCCGGAATATATTTCATGCACTTGGTCTGTCCGCC
>CAZLRY010000345.1:0-3917 GCA_964561675.1 uncultured Chitinophaga sp. | reverse complement strand
GAGGCCTGCCGGGCATACTTGGCGGAACTATCCGGTGAGGAATACCGGTACGAACCTGCCAACTCAACGAGCAACGCCGCTTTTTTCGAAGGATTTTTTTCACCGGCGATCAGGGATTGTAAACTGTCAGTGTTCTGTTGTGCATGCAGCCCAATTACCCCTAAATACATCAGCAGTATAGTAATCCCTTTTTTCATATATGCTTACTTACAATCCCAATACATCTTTCATCGTAAAAAATCCTTTCCGGTTTTTCAGAAACTCGGCCGCTAATACCGCTCCGGTGGCAAAACCGGTCCGGTTATGTGCAGTATGAATAATTTCAATGGTATCAATCACAGAAGAGTACTTCACACTATGTGTACCAGGCGCCGGATCTTCCCGCTGACTGATGATTTCCAGGTCTTCCGGATTATCGCTAAGTTCATTTACCCATTGTTTTTTCCGTTTAATCTCGGTCAGCACCTGTTCAGCCAGGGTAATTGCCGTACCACTGGGGGCATCTTTTTTCTGGGTATGATGAATCTCTTCCAGGATAACTTCATACTCTTTATGAGGGCCCATGAGGGCGGCCAGTTTCTTGTTCAACTCAAAGAAAATGTTAACCCCTACACTGAAATTACTGGAGTAGGCAAATGCCCCGCCTTTATCCGTGCACAAAGCTATCATGGTTGCCAACTGGTCTGTCCAGCCGGTAGACCCGCAAACCACAGGTACTCCATACTCCAATAATTTTTTTACATTATCAGGGGCACTATGGGGACTGGTGAATTCAATGGCAGCTTCGGCTCCCGACAGATTTTCTCTGGTGAATTCATGCAGGTTGGGCTGGTCAATCTTAAGCACGATCTCGTGTCCACGGTGCAGAGCCACTTCCTCAATGGCTTTTCCCATTTTACCATAACCAATCAGGGCGATGCGCATACAGGTTTATTTTATGATACTAAAAAAGGATTAGCCAGCCTTCATGTCGAAGGCTGTTCCGTTTGTTCAATTACAGACAAATGTAAATATTCTGAAGGGCTGACCACCCCGTACTGGCCGGTATTTATTTACCGATTTTCACCACCAGGCTGAGACCACTGGTGCGGGCTGTTTCGCTATAACCAGGTTTGAAACGGAAACTAAGGTCCGGGCTGACATCAAAACTCTTAAGATGGGCATCTACCGTGGCATCCACCACATTTAATCCCCAGAGGATAAGAAAGAATAACACGGAGTAATCAATATCCCGGCGGAAAGAATTCCGGTAGTACTTGAGGGATTCAATATCCAGGGGACGCAGGTTGGCCCGGATCAGGGAATAGAGGGCGCTGTCCGTCTGGTTATACTGCATATTGTATTTTACCCGATACGCAAAACGGGTATCCCTGTAATTTTTCAGGTTATAGAAAAAGATGCCGCCGCTGGTACCCAGGGCGCCGTAAACAATCGGCAGTTTCCAGTATTTTTTATTGTATATCTGTCCCCAGCCGGGCAGAATGGCTGAGCGGATCGCGGCTTTCCGGGGACTATGCGCTTTCAGGGCAGAATCATAGCGACTGCTGCCAGTGGCAGCTTTTTTAATTACCGGCAGCGAATCCTTCTTTTCTGTTACCGGCAATTCTTTTTCCTGTGCACAGAGGTTGGCTGAGCTGAGCAACAGAAAACACAGTAAAGAGAAAAGTATTCTCATGATAAATTAATCAAGCGGGGCATCCATTTGCCGCAGGATCTTGGTCAGTTCTTCCTGGGAATAATATTCAATAATAATCTGACCACTTCCATTCCGGCTGTTTTTCAGTTTAACCCTTGTACTGAAATAACCCGCTAATTTATCTTCTATTCGCTGAAATGCGGAGGGTAACTGGCTTTTTGCCGTTTTTTTAACAGCATCACCTTGTTTATACAGGTTGCGGACCAGAGCTTCTGTCTGGCGAACCGAAAGCCCTTTATTTTTTATTTCCTTATAAATATAAAGTTGCTGATCCACCGTATCCACATTGATCAGGGCCCGGGCATGACCCATGCTCAGTTCATTGCTGCGGACCGCGAGCTGGATATCAGGTGGAAGCTTGAGCAAACGGATAAAATTGGCTACCGTACTCCGGTCCTTGCCCATTCGTTCAGCCACTTGTTCCTGGGTATAATCCAGTTCCTCCATCATCCGTTTATAGCTCAGTGCTATTTCCATGGCATTGAGGTCTTCCCGTTGTAAGTTTTCCAGCAAGGCCAATTCAAGTAACTGCTGATCGTTGGCCTGTCGTACATAAGCCGGTATATCTTTCAGTCCGGCCAGTTTGGATGCCCTTAATCTGCGTTCCCCCGAAATCAGGCGATACTTACCATTCGCCATACGCGATACGGTCACAGGCTGGATAATATCATGCAGCCTGATCGATTCCGCCAGTTCCTGCAATGCTTTCTCATCAAAGTCACGGCGGGGCTGCTTCGGATTGGTCTCAATTTCATCCACCGATAAACGGGAGATGCCGGTGGCATTCTCCACCACATTCTGTTTCAATTGTCCGCTGCCGGTCTTCAGATCAGAATCAATACTCTGTAATAAGGAACGGATTCCTTTGCCTAAGAGGTCTTTGTTATTTTGTTTTGGAGTCGTCATTGTTCGGTTGTCAGATGTCAGGTGTCAGTTGTCAGGTTGTTGATGCCGGTCTTCTGATTAAATAATATTAAATAAAAGGTCCGGTGTATTTCGTACTTCGTACTTCTTACTTCGTACTTATATCTCCAGTATTCTCTCTTCCTGCGTCATCTTCGTCATATCATTCTTCTGCAATATCTCTTTGGCCAGGTTCAGATAGTTCATCGAGCCTTTGCTGGCTGCATCATATAAGATCACGGGTTTGCCGGCACTCGGGGCTTCGGCTAGCCTTGCATTCCGGTGTACAATAGTACTGAATACCATTTCATCGAAATGCCGGCGTACTTCACTGACCACCTGGTTGCAGAGACGAAGACGTCCGTCATACATGGTCATCAGGATACCCTCTATCACCAATGCAGTATTCAACCGGCTTTGTACAATCTTGATCGTATTGAGCAGTTTGCCTAATCCTTCCAGGGCGAAAAATTCAGCTTGTACCGGAATTACCACGGAATCCGCAGCAGTTAACGCGTTAACGGTAATCAAACCAAGGGAAGGGGAGCAGTCGATGATAATAAAGTCATAGTCATTCCGTATCCCATCCAGCAGATTCTTCAGCACCATTTCACGGCTGGGGTAATTGATCATTTCTATTTCAGCACCCACCAGGTCAATATGTGAAGGAATTAAATCCAGGTTAGGGATTTCTGTCTTCAGGATCACATCTTTTGCACGGGCCTGATTGACCATACAGTCATACAGACTCTGGGTGACATTGTGCAGGTCAAAGCCAACACCTGTGGTGCTGTTGGCCTGCGGATCACCATCCACCAGCAGGGTTTTGTATTCGAGCACTGCAAAACTTGCCGCCAGGTTGATCGCGGTGGTGGTTTTGCCTACACCTCCCTTTTGATTAGCTACACCGATAATTCTTGCCATTTTGCCGAAAACTGGTTGAAGTAAGTGATTGAATATGGTAAAATTGCCCCCTGATCACAAGAACGCAAATTTAAGTTTTACGCCGGTAAAAAGGCATGCTGGCAAAAATAAGCGTTCGACAAAAGACTGCCTATTATTCATGGACGCTTAATTTTGACACTTATATGCGTAGTTCTCCGTTTTGGTGGGTTTTTCTGGGCTTTATGTTCCTCATTGACCTCTATTTCTTCCAGGCCCTGAAGGTATTGACCCAGTCCGCCAGCCCCCGTACCCGGTTGATTATCCATTCCGGGTATTGGACGCTTTCTGCGCTGGCCATTGTTATGCTGATTCTTTTACCCTACCTGCAGATGGATAAAGCGGCCAAACTGGCCAAAAGCACTATTTTTTCGAT
>CAZLRY010000344.1:1707-3928 GCA_964561675.1 uncultured Chitinophaga sp. | reverse complement strand
CCGGCTGTCTGGTTTTTTGTGGTATCCATTTCCTGTTTTTCATTGGCCTCTGCATTGTTTTCAGGGGCATAGATCTTGATTTCCGTGGATTCAAACCCAAGCTTGTTGCGGAAAGAAGTGGATACATCCATCCATTTATCCCTGAACGGGAAATTGTCCGCATAATACATTTCGATGCCGCGGAAATAATCACCACTCCAGAGGGCGCTGTCGGAATAGGCCGGAAAGGCAGCGAGCTTGCGGTTCTCTGTTTCCGAAATATCCTTTTTCTTCATGGACAGGGAAATGACACCACCAATCAGCAGTACACTGCAGAAAAGCGCGACATTGATCACCTGGATTATTCTGTTTGTTTTTTCACTCATAGGTTAAAAACGGAAGTAAATAAAAGGGTTATAACTCTTGCCCACCAGCTGGGCCACACAAATAAACAACAGCAACACATTGACACCAATGGTCAGACTATCATACCAGGAAATCCGGCCGGATTTTTTGCCCACCCAGGCCATCACCTTATGGTATACCGGCATACAAAAGACAATGGCCATGATCAGCCAGAACAGGTGCAGGGTCAGGGTGTTTTTAATATCCAGATAACCGTCTGCAGCCGGTGAGAAAACAAAGAGCTTTTGTATATAGGCAAACAGCATCTCTGTATCGGTGAAATAAAAGATCACCCAACCCGGAATGATAATGGCTAAGGCATAAAAGTGTGCAAGAAAGGCCGGGGCTTTATCCAGCCATTTCTGTAAAAAGGCTTTTTCCAATGCAATGAAAACAAAAAAGTACAATCCCCAGAAGATAAAATTCCAGCTGGCCCCATGCCACATTCCGGTGAGGAACCATACGACCAGGAGGTTGAAATACACGTGCTTTTTATTTCCCCCCAATGGGATATAGACATAATCGCGGAAAATGCTTCCCAGTGAAATATGCCAGCGCCGCCAGAATTCACTGATGGATTTTGATATGTAAGGATACTCAAAATTTTCCCGGAAGTGAAAGCCAAACATCCGTCCCAGACCAATAGCCATATCTGAATAGCCGGAGAAATCGAAATAGATCTGAATCGCAAACATGATGAGACCGAACCAGGCTTCAGCGGTGGAAAGGCTGATCAGCTCGGTCATTGTAAGCGGATCACTGTTATCACCCATGTATTTACGGACCAGTTCAGCGGCCACGTTGGCGATCACCACTTTTTTAAACAACCCGATACAGAAACGGGAGATACCGAGACTGAAATCCTTCAGGTTTTCTCTCCGGCTGTCGATTTCCGTGGCCACGTGGGCATACCGGATAATAGGACCGGCGACAAGTGATGAATACAAAGAGACATACATCAGAAAGTTGGGGAAGTTTCGTTGCGCTTTAATATCACCCCGGTAGACGTCCACCACATACGAAATGGTATGAAATGTATAAAATGATATACCGATAGGCAGGGCATAACCCGGTGCTTCGAAATGGGAGCCAAAAAGGGCGTTTACCTGGTCCACCAGGAACTGGTCATATTTGAACGTGGCGAGGAGACAAAGATTCAGCACCACGGTGAACGTCACCCCGATTTTGGCCCATTTGGTGCCCCGGTGCTTGTCGATGAAAATGGCATTGGCCCAGTCCACCATGGAGGAAAGGATCAACAGGGAAATCCAGATCGGTTCCCCCCAACCATAAAAAGCCAGTGAAAAGACGATTAATACCCAGTTTCGCCAGGTCGCATTTTTCGTACTGTAATATAACAGCAGGTTCAGCGGCAGGAAAAGAAACAGGAAAATCAGGCTTGCAAAAACCATTGTTCAGTGGGTTAGGGAATATTAGCCGTGTAAAATACATTTTTGCATTCTGTTTTTATAACGATTAGTATGCTTTTTTGTAAAAAATACCCTTGAAAGGGTATCTGCCTGCTTTTAATTGACAGTTGCTTAACTTCACGGCCGAAATAAACACACATGCAGCTTACCGCCAAACTCATTCAATTGCTCCCTTTGCAGACCGGTAATGGTAAAAACGGTCAATGGAAAAAGCAGGATATTATAGTTGAAACCGAGGGTACCTACCCGAAGAAAGTATGCATCTCCATCTGGGGAGATAAAATCAGTGAATCACTGCTAAAACCGGGCTCCATGCTCAATATCTCCTTTGATGTGGAAAGCCGCGAATACAATGGCCGCTGGTACACCGATGTAAAAGCCTGGAAAGTGGAACCCGCCGGTGCTGC
>CAZLRY010000344.1:0-1607 GCA_964561675.1 uncultured Chitinophaga sp. | reverse complement strand
TCATAGTCTTTCAGCATATCCCGGTAACCTTCGCTGATCCGGAGTTCGGGTGCATTGCGGCTGTTGAGGGTCAGCTCCAGAGTGCCGGCATTATTGAGTATAAAGAAATCGGGCACCACATAGCTTTCTGCTTTATTGATCTCACCCACATTACCACCGGGTTTGGGACTCAGGCGGATGATCTGTTGCATCACTTCACGGAGCTGGTCGTCATCGATATTCAACCCGCGCTGGATCTTTTCATAGTGCTTCTTGGTGAATTCGTCGAAGTATTTGGAAATAGCCCGGATAGCCAGATCCATCGGCTTGCCTTCTTCTTTCAGGCGCATGAGCTGAATCAGTAAACATTCCCGCAGGTCACGGGCGGCCACCCCGGGCGGATCAAAAAGCTGAATGCGACGGATAATGGCTTCCACTTCTTCTTCAGTGGCGATGATGTTCTGACGGAAAGCCAGATCGTCCACTATGGCGGAGGTTTCCCGGCGCAGGTAGCCGTCTTCATCAATACTGCCCACGATCTGTTCGGCAATCGCCTGTTGTTTGCCTTCGAGGTTCAGTAATCCCAGTTGATCGATGAGTGTTTCGTAGAAACTGGCTTCATTCTTATGCGGCAGCTGCCGGCTCTCATCTTCTTCAGGGTAGTTATCATCGCGGAGTTTATAATCGCCCACTTCATCATCCCCGTCCTGCACATATTCGCTGACATCGATATTTTCATATTCATCTTCACTGCCGTCCATTTCATCGTATTCCTCCTCCTCACTGAATTCATCTTTCAGGTCATCCGCATTTTCATCATGCCCTTCTTCATCCAGCTCCAGGGCCGGGTTTTCTTCCAGTTCTTCTTTGATCCGGGTTTCCAGGTTGGCCGTAGGTACCTGCAGCAGCTTCATTAACTGAATCTGCTGAGGTGATAACTTCTGCAGTAACTTATGCTGTAAACTCTGACTCAGGGCCATGGTGTTCGTCTTCGGGTTCGGTTTCGGTGCAGGTTTTTTATCCTTAACGCTAAACCAGATCACCCCTTTTTTGGTTAACTTGTTTATTCATCCGGGTCTCCCACAGGGGACCCGGATGAGTTTGTCGGGTCTCCCGCAGGGGACCCCGGCAAAAAAATTCCGCCATTGCACAAAAACAATGCCGTAAAATTAAACGTAAAGAAAACAAATATGGTGCAACGAGTTAGCGGGTTTCTTGTTGTGTTCCTGTTAATGTTTTTTGGAAGCATGAACGGGCAGCGTCATCCTGCGCCCGGAATTGCCATTATTGGATTAAAAACTCCTCATTATCAAACAAATGTGAAGACATTCCAGTCACGGTTTTCCAAAAGCACCCGGACGACTGTCTCCTTTAGTTTTACATCTCCCCGTATTAATTTGTTAAAACTTCCCAATGCTTCTTATTATGTCCGGAATCTCGGTTTTTTCTGCAAACAGGAGCTAAAATTGGATAAAGTGACGGGTGTACCGGTAAGGTTCCGTTTGGGGTCGAAGGAGTATGTGGATCGGATGGAGTATGGAGCCAGGTACCTGCCAACCCGGTAGAACGTCTTTATTATTGGAGGCGCCAATAAATGCGGAATACATTTCCCGCAGATAGCGCAGATT
>CAZLRY010000343.1:0-3931 GCA_964561675.1 uncultured Chitinophaga sp. | reverse complement strand
GGTCAATGGCATCATATTGATCCAATTCGGCACTATCGACATCGAGTACACCCAATACTTGTCCATTACGTATGATAGGTACTACAATCTCAGACCGGGAGCTGCTGCTACAAGCGATATGTCCGGGAAACTGTTCTACATCAGGCACCACCAGGGTACGGGCTTCCGCCCAGCTGCTGCCACATACTCCGCGTCCTTTCCGGATCCGGGTACAGGCTACCGGCCCCTGGAAGGGTCCCAGTACGAGTTCACTTTCCTTTACGAGGTAAAAGCCCACCCAAAGCCAGCCAAACTGCTCTTTCAGGGCGGCGGCCACATTGGCCAAATTGGCCACAAGGTCGTTTTCTCCTTCCAGTAAGCCCTTAATCTGCGGGATCAGCGATTGGTATTGATCGGCTTTGCTGCCGCTGACGATAGTTAGATCTTCTGCCATCGGGCAAAGATACAAACCCGGTTTCAGTTCCCGGGTTTGCACAAATTCCATTTTCAGTTGTTATCCTTTTCTGTTTTCTGACTTACCTTTCACTATAAAATCCTCCGATATGCGGAAGCTGCTCCTTTTGACTGTTTTATTTTTATCCGGATCTCTGCTCCTTGCCCAGCAATTTGGGGGCAATCCCCCTTCGTTGAAATGGCGCCAGATCAATACGGATACCGCCCGTATTATTTATCCTGCCGGACTCGACAGTCAGGCGAACCGGGTGGCAGCCATGGTACACCTGTTAGCCGCGCGGAAACCGGTATCGCTGGGAGATCAGCAAAAGAAAGTGGATATCGTATTGCAAAACCAGACCGTGATTGCCAACGGGTATGTACAACTTGGACCCTATCGCAGCGAATTTTTCCTGACTCCGGATATGAATAACTTCGGACAGGGAACTGTCAGCTGGGCCGATCAGCTGGCCTTGCATGAATACCGTCACGTACAGCAATTCAATAATTTCAATAACGGGTTGAGTAAAGCCATGAAGTTCCTTTTTGGAGAAGAGGGCTATGCACTGGCCATTAATGCATCGGTGCCTGACTGGTTTTATGAAGGAGATGCCGTATACCAGGAAACAGTGCTCAGTCAGCAGGGCAGGGGCCGGATACCTTTATTCATGAATGCATATCCTTCCCTCTGGCAGTCCGGTAAAAAGTACAACTGGATGAAACTGCGCAATGGTTCCCTGAAAGATTATGTGCCCAGTCATTATCACCTGGGTTACCTGTTGGTCAATTATGGAAGAATAAAATACGGCGAAGATTTCTGGACCAACGTGACCCGTGATGCCAGTGCTTTTAAAAGCCTTGTTTATCCATTCCAGGCGGCCGTGAAAGCACATGCCGGCGTTGATTATGCCACTTTCCGGAAAGAAGCTTTCGACTTTTACCGGAACAATACCCAACAGGCTGTTGAAAGCAATGGCGTATCCGGTCTTTTACCGGTGCGGAAGGATTATGTAACCAATTATTACTTTCCGTACAGTGCCGGAAAAGATTCACTGGTTTATTTGAAAACAAGTTACCGTCACCGGCCTGCTTTTTTTCTCCGGGATGCTGCTGGAGAGAAAAGAATCCGGACCAGGGATATTTCTTTTGATGAACAATTCAGTTACCGGAACGGAAAAATAGTCTATGCCGCATACGAAACACATCCGCGCTGGGGCTGGCAGGATTACAGCGTGATCAAAATACTGGATATTCAGACCGGTCGTAAACAAAAGCTGACCAGTAAGTCTAAGTATTTCACACCGGATATTTCAGCAGATGGCACCAGGGTTGCGGCGGTTCAGGTGAACACCGATGGTAAATCAGAACTGCATGTACTGGATGCTTCCAGCGGCGAAGTAATGCAACGGATTCATTCAACAGAGATCAGCCTGTTTACCGATCCGAAGTTTATGGATGCACAAACGCTGATTACCGCTGTAAGATTGAAGGATGGTAAAACAGCACTGGCCACCGCGGATATTGTGACCGGCGTGACGATGCGGCTCACTCCCTTATCTTTTAATATCATCGGATATCCAGCTTTGAAAGATAGTGTTGTTTATTTCACGGCCTCTTACCAGGGCAACGATGATGTGTTTGCTCTTCGGCTGGATACTAAAAAAATCTACCGCGTTACACAGGGAAATATGGGCCGTTACTTTGTAAATGCCGGTGATGATAAACTGACCTGGTCGGTATTTTCAGCAGAAGGTTACCAGTTACAACAACAGGCGATTGATCCGGCAGCCTGGAAGCCGGTGGATATGGCGGTAACAGAGCAATTGACCGGACAATGGCCGGTAGCTGGTCCTCCAGGCACCATGATGCACCTGGCAGATACGGTGACGGCCCGAACGTTTACGAATAGTCCGTATCGCAAGGGAACCCGGCTGTTCAATTTTCATAGCTGGAGACCTTATTATGAAGATCCGGTATTTACTTTTTCATTGTATGGAGAGAATGTGCTGAATACGGTGCAGACTGAATTATATTATCTCTACAATGAAAATGAGAAGACAAGTGCCATCGGCTTCAGTGGAATTTACGGGGCCGGATTCCCTTATCTCAGTGCCGGTACGGAACTCACATTCAACCGGGAAGTTCCCATTGGCAACCGGATCCGGCAATGGAATCAGCTGGATAGCCGGATCGGACTAACCCTGCCGATCAGCCAGACCAGTGGCACCACGTTCAAGAATTTCTCCATGAGCAGTTTTTATGTATTGAGAAATGAATTCAATAAAGATTTTTATAAAGATTCACTGGGAAATACATCGTTCAGTTACCTGTCACATGCTGTTTCCTGGAGTGAACAAATACAGCGGGCGGTACAGCATATCTATCCCCGTTTTGCGTATTCTGCGGCTGCATCTTACCGGCATGCCATCAGCCGTTATGAGGCCAGGCAGTTCAATGGCAGTGCGGCATTGTATGTTCCCGGATTGTTATCCACCCATAACCTGTTACTGAATGCTTCATTTCAGGAACGGGATACCCTGGGTGAAGTTTCCTTTGGTAACCGGTTTGCCTATTCCCGGGGATATACCGGCCGTTACTTTACCCGGATGTGGAAAGTTGCAGCTAATTATCATTTACCACTCTGGTGTCCTGACTGGGGCGTTGGAAACATTCTCTACATCCAGCGGATCCGGATGAATCTGTTTTATGATTTTACCAAAGTGTATTCCACGGATAAAAAGCAGACCCGTGATCAGCGATCCGTGGGTGGAGAATTATTTGCCGATACCAAATGGTGGAATCAGTATCCGCTGACCTTTGGTATCCGGGTGAGCCAGTTACTGGACAGGGATCAGTTTGACGGATTTAAAGGAACCTTCTTTGAATTTGTGATGCCGGTCAGTATTTTCCCCAGGTAAATCCTAAAGAGCAGGCGCCGGTTTATGCTTTTTCTTCCCGTGCAGCCATTGATTTAGTTTCCAGGTAAGCCATGCACTGCCACTGCCTGTCAGAGCCCCTGCCAATACATCTGTGGGATAGTGTACACCCAGGTATAAGCGCGAATAGCCTGTTAAGCCGGCGTAAGCAAAAGCGGGAGCAACCACATACCATTTTCGATACTTTATACTGAGTGAAGTGGCCATGGAAAAGGCTTCTGACGTATGCCCGGAAGGGAAGGAGTAACTATCTTCATTTATTACCGCAATAAATGAAGGATCATGGACGGCCGGTCTATCCCGTTTCACCACATTTTTCATAGTCCAGGTGGCCAGGGAAGAAATGACGATACTCTCCGTAATGAACAGGGCGTTTTCTTTCAATGTTCTGTCATTTTCTATCAGTCCGGTAATAAACAAACCTGTCGGTACCGCCAGGCAAAGGGGGCTGTTTATTTTAGAAAGGCCTTTGTGAAATTTATTGCCGGCGCTGGTTCTTTTTTCCGCCAGCGATCGCAGCAGTTTATATTCGCCATTGTTCGGCTGTCCTTGCAGCGAAACGC
>CAZLRY010000342.1:2769-3938 GCA_964561675.1 uncultured Chitinophaga sp. | reverse complement strand
GTGATATCAACAGTAAAGCCGGATTCCGTAACATAGCTGGGAACAATAGTGGATTTTGAGCCAGCTAACCGTTGAAGGCGATAGCTGATATACCGGCCGTCAGGACTGATGGACAAACCCTGCAATATTTTATCTTCCAGGCTGATACTGCGTAATTCTTTCTCCTTCGGTACCGATTTGTTATAGGCCTCAGCCTGTTCACGTTTATTTTTTCGTGTTTTCAGCACCTGGAACCAGTTCAGCTGGTCCTGTTGTAACCATTGTTCCTGCGGATTGGAAGCGATCCTGTTGCCTGAAGCTGATCCCCCACGTTGAAATCCGCCGGGTGCCGTCGTATTTGCTGACTCGCCAGTTCGGATATTGGTCAGCTGAACAGTTTCTCCACCAGACAACTCCCAGGCATATAAATTCTGATTACGGGTATAAATGATACGGGTCTCATTAAAACCAAACTGTGGATTGTTTTCTGTCTCGATTGTCTGCGTAATCTGGCGCACGCGGCCTGATTTTATATCGGTATAAAAAATATCTCCGTTTTTGCTAAACAGGTAAGCGGTACGAGCTTGATTATAGATATAATTTCCGGTACTGTTATACTCCGTTTTCTCTTTAACGGAAGCCTTTACCGGTTGCTTATCTGTCAGCGTGATATAGTATAGAGAGTCAGCTGGCGATTTATCCGGATTCCACATAAAATAAATCCGTTTGCCATCATTGCTCCAGGAAGGAGAGGAAGGGGAGCTGCCCATCCAGCGGGGATCCCGCATGATTTTTTCCACTGTTAAAGGAGAAAGTCCTGTTTGTGCCCCGGCAACATACACGAGGAACAGGAAACAGATAAGACCCGTTTTTTTCATATCCCGTATTTTCCATAAATATATTATAGAATGCGCATTACAGGGTATTCAAGGATAAAATCTGGATAAAAGGGTTCAGTTGTTGGATGCCCCGCTTTCAATCCAGCAAAGAATCGAATTTTTCTGGCTGTTACTGAGTGTGCTGTTTTGGGGCATTGCCCCTGAGGAAACCGCTGTGCGGATACTGTTCCTCGAATTAAATACAGCCTGATAACTCGTCAATGCACCGGGGCCATTTACACTTCCGCTACCATGACAGGCAGTTGTGGTGGCACAGGACGATTGAATGACCGGATTGATATCTGCAACAAA
>CAZLRY010000342.1:0-2669 GCA_964561675.1 uncultured Chitinophaga sp. | reverse complement strand
ATTTCTTCCGCAATCAGTTCAAGACTGGCCAGGACATAAAAAACAAAGGCGGTTACCGGGATGGCGTAAAAACCAAGCTGGAAAACAAATCCAAAAGGAAGGGTCATTACATAGAAGAAAATGAATTTCTTAATAAATACACTGTAGGAAAACGGGATAGGTGTATTCTTGATCCGTTCGCAGGCACCGCAAATGTCCGTGAAGGATTGTAATTCTGCGTTGATAAAAAGCAACTGTTCTGCTGTAAATACGCCATCCCTGTATAATTGCTGTACCTGCCGGTGCATCAACAGTGCCACCTGGTTAGGTACATGCTTTTCCCAGTCTATACCCTGGAAAACATGCCGGTTTTCCTCATCTTCAAATAACTCCATCCGGGTTTGTTCCTTATGCAGATGGTGATGTAATGCAACCGCAAATGCGGAAATTGATTTCCGGAAGAAGTCCCGGTTCTTACGATCATCCATTGGCAGGATTGTTTCCAGCTTCATGGCCATGTTCCGGCTGTTGTTGACAAGCGCTCCCCATAGTTTACGGCCTTCCCACCAGCGATCATATGCAGTATTGGTTCGGAATACCAGCAGCATTGAAATGGCAAAGCCCAGGAGGGTATGCATGACCGGTATATTCCGGAGATAATGTTTCTCCGGCAGCTGCCAATAATAAATCTCCAGCCATGCGACTGCCCCCGTATAAAGACTGATCCCGATGATCAACGGCAACAACTGCCTGAATGTATCGGCTTTGTGAAAACGGATAATAAATGTGAACCAGTCACGTGGGTTATAGGAGATCATGCTTCGATTTATGTCAAAATTACGGTCGTCCAGGCATTCAGTTGCATACAAGTTCTGCTAATTATGGGATAAAAAAAAGCTGTCCCGTTCGGGACAGCTTTAAATATAATCACGCTGTTCTTTATTGTTTCTTTTTCGGTGTCACCTTTGTAGCGGGCTTTGCCGGTTTCCGCTCTCCTTTTAAAGTGGAAGCGAGTTTAATGGCGTCATACGCATTGATGATGCCTCCGGTTTTACTGATTTCCTGCATATCCGTTTCCTTATCTGTACCCGGATTATTTACTTTTTCGGCCGGTTTTTTTGCTGATTTTTCAATCACCATTTTAACCTGGCGGGCGCTGAGCGCTGGATAATATTCCATGATAAAGGCAGCCAGACCTGCTACTACGGGAGAAGCCATACTGGTTCCCTGGAGGTTCTGGTAGGTGTCTCCACCCGGTACCGTTGAATAGATTTTTACCCCCGGAGCAAATACATCCACTTCTTTTTTTCCATAATTAGAGAAATTGGCTGTAAGTCCGCCAGCCTGCGGATCTCCACTGGCACCAACGGTGATCCAGTTGTTCGGACGGGTACCATCGAGCAGGAGGGGAGTAGGATAATTAAAAGAAGAATCAAGATTTTTAGCATCATTACCGGCGGCATGAACCAGCAATACTCCTTTTGCTTCGGCATATTTTACTGCTTCATCCACCCATTTTTTCTGCGGAGAGAAGCTTTTACCAAAACTCATATTGATCACCCTTGCCCCATTATCCACGGCATAACGGATCGCCAGGGCAATATCTTTATCATGTTCATCTCCATCCGGTACGGCCCTTAAAGACATGATACGTACATTGTCGGCAATGCCATCCATGCCCTTTCCGTTTTTCCGGGAAGCGGCAATAATGCCGGAAACGTGGGTACCGTGGAGGGCTGATTTATTACTGACCATAACATTATTGTTGCCATAAAACCGGTCGTTTAAATCCTCGTAATTGTCTTTTACCACATCATTGCGGTAGGAGGGGGGCGGCGTGTTGGCCGCATTGGCTTTCGCTTCTTCGCCTTCCACAAACGCACCGAATCCTTCGAGAAATTCCGTATTGGTTGTTTCCAGTGCATCATTGGAGGACATCAGGCCGAAGATCAGGTTCCTGGCTTTTTTCACCGCATTGTCATCTGACTTTAAACTGTCCAGTTCCTTCCCGGTATAGCTGTCTTTTCCTATTGCTTTACGGATCACACTGTCAGCTTTAACAAAATTGTTATACGCCCTCCGCATCACCAGAATTTCCAGTCCGCTTTGCTTGTTATCACCGACCACTTCTTTCTGGGCTCTCTTCCATTCGGCAAATTCTATTGCTTCTTCGGGACTCAGTTTTTCCGGATCTACGTCCTTTCCTTCATACTTTGTTCTGAAACCATGATACACACGGGCTGCTTCGTAGGAATCTTTTTCCACGTTCTGTCCGTCCCGGCCACCCAGAAAATTCCAGCCATGCATATCATCCACATAGCCGTTTTTATCATCGTCAATCCCATTGCCGGGTATTTCTTTTGTGTTAGTCCATAATATGGCTTTCAGGTCTTCATGCAGGGTATCGATACCGGAATCAATTACCGCCACAATCACCGTGTTGCTTTTCAGTTTTTTTGTTTTGACAAACTGGTAAGCTTTATCGGTACTTATTCCATAATAACCATTGGCTGTTTTATCCAGCATATGCCAGCCTTTAGGAACTTCACTGTTTTGCGCCCTGAGCGCAACGACAAGGATTAAACCGGTAAAGAGCAGGCAGGTACGTTTTACTACTAATGACATGTATCAGATTTTATATTACAAATTTGGTAAAGGCGTAAAAATAATGATTACCATTCATACATTTT
>CAZLRY010000341.1:0-3940 GCA_964561675.1 uncultured Chitinophaga sp. | reverse complement strand
AGAAAAATACAAATACGGTTGCTTCGGTCATCTCTGCGGAGACAATCCGTCGTTCACCCGACCGCAATACCGGTGAAGTATTGAAACGTACACCCGGCGCAAGCTTACAGGAAGGAAAGTTCATTGTAATCCGCGGTCTGGCTGATCGTTACAACCAGGCCATGCTGAACGGCATCCTGCTGACCAGTACAGAGCCGGATCGTAAGACGTTCTCCTTTGACCTGATTCCTTCCGCTATGATTGATAATATCATTATCAATAAAGCATTTGTTCCGGAATATCCCGGGGAGTGGGCCGGCGGTCTGATCCAGGTAAATACAAAAGATATTCCTTCCAAGAACTTCTTTAATATTCAGGTTGGGTCTGGTTTTAATACACAGACCATGGGTAATACTTTTTATAAGGATGCGAAATCCAAAACAGACTGGCTGGGTTTTGATGATGGTACCCGGTCTCTGCCCGCAGGCTATACCCGTAAAGCCGCTTTTGATACATTGTCACCCGCTGCTAAAACAGCCATCGGCAAGCAAATGCGGAATGCATGGACACCCACGGCCTCATCTGTTCCGTTTAACTACTCCTTCCAGTTAAATGGCGGTTTCAGCGGCAAACTTTTTGGTAAAACCATCGGGGGTACTTTCGGCATCAACTACAACCGGAACAACCGGTACGTGGACCTGGTGAACCGTTCAAACGCATTGTCAAACGGGGTCTTTACGACCAACTATGATTTTAATGATGACCGGTATATTCAGGAAGTAACTGTAGGCGCGCTTGGAAGTTTATCCATGCAGATCAATTCCCTGAATAAGATTTCCGTTAAATCAATCATTAACCTGAATTCGCCTTCGTCGGTTACCCGCCGCAGTGGAATTGATTTTACCCGCGATGAGGATATTGCCGGTACAGAACTGTCGTTTAAACAAAACACCTTCTTTACCGTACAGGCCAACGGCGATCATAGTCTGGCCAAATCAGTAAAGCTGAAATGGTATGGTGCTTTTAATATCCTGGATGGTTATATTCCTGATCAGCGCCGCCTTGCTTATTCCCGTTTTACGAATACCCAGGACCCTTACCGCCTGCTGATTTCAAATACCCTTTCACAAAACAGCGGCAGCCGGATTTATCAGAGTTTATCCGATTATATTTATACAGCCGGTGGCGACCTGACCTATAATTTCACCCTCTTTGGTCAGAAGCAATCCCTGAAAAGCGGATACATGCTGCAGATCAAGGACCGCTTATACGATGCCCAGTTATTTGCCAATTACCTGCCACTGGATAACCCGGTACTTACATTATTACCCGCAGACCAGGTCTTTAATACGGATAATTTCGGAGACGGTACCGGTAACAAATTCGCCTTTGATGCGATCAAGGGTAAAACCTTCCGTTACCTGGCCAACACCATTCTGAATGGAGCTTTCCTGCAATTTGATAACCAGTTCAGCCGTTCGTTCCGGGTGGTATGGGGACTCCGTGCTGAGCATTTTGATCAGCTGGTAGGTAGTGTGAAGACCTGGGATCCACGTCATACCTATTCTAAAGTAACGGATTTTCTTCCTGGATTGAATGCGACCTTGAAGGTCAATAATAAAGTGAATCTCCGCTTATCCGGTTCACAGACCGTTATTCGTCCGGAGTTACGCGAACTTTCATTCCTGAACCTGTATGACTTTGAACTGAATGCTTCAGTGCAGGGTAATCCGCTGCTGAAACGCACCCAGGTTTCCAATTTCGATTTCAGGTATGAGTTCTATCCTAAGGCCGGTGAAGTGTTGACAGCCGGGGTGTTCTATAAAGATTTCAAGAACGCGATTGAACAACTCTTTAATGAAGGTATTGGTGGAGCCAGTACATTCAGTTACCAGAATGCTGATCAGGCTACTACCTGGGGAGCTGAACTGGAATTCCGAAAGAAGCTGGACTTTATCAATGCTTTCAAAAATTTTACCCTGCAGGCCAATGCTTCTTATATCAAGAGCAATGTAAAGGATGATGGATTAAATATCGACCGTCCGATGCAGGGTCAGTCGCCCTACGTGATAAACGTTGGGATGATGTATGACCTGGAAAAATCAGGCCTGAATGCCACCCTGCTTTTCAATCAGATCGGTGAACGGATTTACCTGGTGGGTGACCTTACCTCAGGTGCGGGTTCCCCGGACATTTATGAAGCGCCCAGGGCACTGCTTGATTTCCAGCTGAGCAAGAAACTGCTGAACAAAAAAGCCGAGATCCGGATGAATATTTCCGATATCCTGAACAGCACCCAGTATTTCTACCAGAACGCAAATGGTGAAAAAAAGCTTGATAAAGGAAAAGACGCTTACCGGTTTACCCGGACAAACGGAACTACGTTCAGTTTCACCTTCAATTACTCTTTATAAACAAGTACAAACAAAAATTTAAATAAACAGCAATGAAAAAGTACATTTTCTTATTATCGGCCTTTGCAGCAATTGCCGTAACGGGTTGCCGTAAAATCGAAACGGATGGTGAGATCCAGGTGGTCGTGGTGAACGGCGGTGGCAGTGGCAATACAACCGGTGAGACGATCACCCTGCAGGGCCGTATTAATGCAGATACGATGCTGCGTAAGAAAAACACCTATATCCTGAAAGGACTGGTGTATATGGTAGGTAATCATACCATGACAGTCGAAGCCGGTACCACCATTAAAGGATCTTTCAGTGGTTCGGATGTGGCCGCTCTCGTGATTACCCGCGGTTCGAAAATTGTCGCACAGGGTTCACCCACCGAGCCTATCATTTTCACTTCCGCTTCACCCAATCCACAGTCAGGTGACTGGGGTGGTATTGTGATCTGTGGTAAAGCGCCGATCAATTCCAGTTTTAACGGCACAGCCGGTCTGTTCCAGGTAGAAGGTGGAATTGACAATGCAAACGGTGATGGCCTGGCCGGTTCCGGTGACGCTACTGTTCCTACAGCTGTGCCTGCGGATAACTCCGGTACCCTTTCTTATGTACGTATTGAATATGCCGGTTACGCTTATCAGCCTGATAAAGAAGTGAACAGTCTGACCATGGCTGGTGTAGGCAGTGGTACCACCCTCGATCATATCCAGGTGGTATATGCAAAGGATGATGCTTTTGAGTGGTTTGGTGGTACGGTGAATGCCAAATACCTGATTGCCTTTAAAACACAGGATGATGATTTTGATACCGATAACGGATTCAGTGGTAAAGTGCAGTTTGGCCTGGTGATGCGCGATTCACTGATCGCTGATATCTCCAATTCTGAAGCATTTGAAAGTGATAATAATGCTGCCGGTACCACAGTAAGTCCGAAAACGACCTGTATATTCAGTAATATTACGGCTATCGGACCCCGCGCCACTTTGACCAATGTAGGTAGTTCCCTGTTCAGAGGCGGGGCGCATCTTCGCAGAAACAGCGGAATATCTATTTTCAATACTATTTTCCTCGGCTGGCCCCGTGGAGTGGAAGTGGATGCCACTACTGGTAATTCCACCGCGCTGAATATTGAAGACAGTACAATGCGTCTGCGCAATATCACCGTTGCCGGTTGTGCTACAGCTACCCGCTTCAGCGGAACTGCAGGGGCGACTATTACTAACGATGCGGCATTTACAAGCTGGTATACAAACAGCTATTATAACAATGATATTCTGACGAATACTGCAGACGCCAAACTGATCCAGCCGTTCAACTATACAGCTCCCGATCCTACTCCGTTTGCCGGTTCCAACGGTAATCAGAAAATCCTGACTGGTGGAAGTTTCTCAGATGCCAAGTTCACCGGCGATACTTTCTTTGATAAGACAGCTACTTTCCGTGGCGGTATCGCTACTTCCGGAGAGAATGCCACCTGGTGGAAAGGATGGACCAAGTTTAACTTTAATTAAGTTTTCAGATCAATAACCATTATCCGTACTTCAGAGGCTGCCTTTAAA
>CAZLRY010000340.1:0-3942 GCA_964561675.1 uncultured Chitinophaga sp. | reverse complement strand
TATTGATGCTGATGATCCGGGGTGCTTCTCCATCTACGGAAATGGCATATTGCAGCCCTGCTGCAGTATTATGAAAATTGAGTGTGGGCGAAAAGAAAGCACTTATCCGGAACTCACCTGTGCTATACGTGTAGAATTCATATTCCGTATGCGGGGCATTGCCGCCGGGTTGCTGTGGCGGAGCTGTTACCGGGTAAGTGGTGATTGCGGAACCGGTACGGCCCAGATCCGGTAATACAGTCCACCTGATCCCATTGCTGTTGACCGCTTTTGTAAAATGATCTGCCCCGATGGAGACATACTGACTCTGTTCATAAAAAACAGGATAAGGGGTATTGGCCGGAAATTTTGCTTTTCGGGATATTGAAGTGGTATCTGTTTCAGCAGCAGCTGCTGATTCATTGACATAATTCACCATTGGCATTTTCTGGCGGATCGGTTGTTGCCAGCTGGTGTAGCCAATATGGGTCTGGCTCATCATATGATTCCACTTTCCGTTGTTTAACTGGTGGTAAGCTAATGTGATCAGGGAATCATTGGCATATAGCTCTTTTACTTTATCGGCATAGCGATTGGCGGATAACCATTTATTGGCATAAGCCTGTTTGTTTAAGGCAACGTTGTAATAAAGTTGGTAAAGATTGGCACTTGCTTTAACCGGATGCAATACCAGCTGAAAATAGGCATCCTGGTATTCCGTTGGTAATTGTTTGCCGATCTTTTCAGCTTTTTCAGCTAATGCCGTATATTCTTTTACTACCCGCGGCCATTCCCCATAATTAAAACTATAGGTATTGTCGCTGAGCATTTCCGGCTTTCTCCGGCTATTGAATTTGGCATAGCCGGACAAGAGTTCGCTAATTTCCGGGGCCAGTTTTTTGCCGAACTGGGCAGCGGCCCATCGTTCCGAATATTTTTTTATATCAGCAGGACCAATCTTATCAGGATCCCAGGCATAGTCGAGGAAAAAGGAAATGGGAAACTCCATGGGTTTGATATCGCCCACGTTTACGATCCAGATCTGCCGGACATTGTACTCCCAGGCCAGGTAAAGTTGTTCCCTGATTCGTGGAATAGGGTTTGTATTGATCCACTTATAATTCCGGGGTCCTCCCACATAATCAAAATGGTAGTATAATCCGTATCCGCCGTTCCGGGGCTTTTCTCCGGTTTGGGGCAATTTGCGGATATTGCCCCAGTTATCATCGCATAATAATAAAGTAATGTCATCGGGTACACGCATGCCTTTGTCATAATAATCCTGTACTTCTTTATACAGGGCCCAAAGCTGGGGTGTTGCTCCGGCAGGTTTTCCGGTTACCTCCGTTATGATTTCCCGCTGATCTTTCACTATTCGTTCAAGCAGGGCCGTGGCGGTTTCACGGCTCATCGGTTCATCACCGTCTCCCCGCATACCCACCGAAACTATTTTCTCGTTCGAGGCGCGTTGCATACCAAACTTCCAGAATTCTTTCAGCCGGACTTCATTACTGTCATAATTCCACTTGCCTTTTCCATACCGTCTCCATTCATCATGGGCCCGCATCAGGGGTTCATGATGGGAGGTGCCGATTACAATTCCAAACTCGTCCGCTGATTTTCTGTTCAGCGAGTCATCGTCATAAAAGGCATTTCCCCACATGGCCGGCCAGAGGTAATTGCCTTTCAAGCGCAGGATCAGTTCAAAAACCTTTTCATAGAAATGGTGATTAAACCCGCCGAATTTTTCTTTACTCCAGTTACTCAGACAGGGGGCTTCATCATTGATGAATATGCCACGGTACTTTACTTTTGGAGCATCGTTGATAATAACGGATGTATTGATATAGATCGCCGGCTTTTTCTGAACAGGCACATCGGCCCACCAATACCAGGGTGATACACCCATTTGCCGGGAGAGCTCAAATACACCATAGCTCAAGCCCCGTCGATCACTACCAGTGATTACTAAAGCTTTTGCAGCGGGCTGTTGGGGGAGACCGGAAATAGTCTGAACACGAAAGGCTTCCCATTTATGATGCAGGTCCTTCAGGTTTACTTTGCCGGCTTTTCCCAAAGCCTTTATGACGGGAGATTGACTGGTGGTTCCTATAATAATATAGTGTCTGATGCTTTTTTCAAACTGCGAAACGACGGGTATTTTTTTACCGGTTACCCGTTCAATATCCTGCTGAAGAATGGAGGCTGATTTTTTCACCAGTATCTCTTCTCCGGAGTCAATATAGATTACCGCCTTTGCGAGATCAAAGCCGGTTTTTACCGGTGTGACTAATTGTGCCTGGATAGGTAAAGAAAAACTGACAAAGCCAAAAATAACCAGCAGGGGGCGGCTTAATTTTTTTGTATGCCTGAAAGTATTTTTCATTGTTCGTTGTTTGACTATTCAGAATTTTATAACCTGTTCAGTCCAGGTTGGGCCCTTTATATAAAACCTTCCGTTTTTGAAATACACTGGTTCATAACCCAATTGCGGAAATTTCTCCCAATCATAAAATGTCTGGCTGTACGGGTAAGGCCTTTTTTCATACATGAAATAATGACAGGAGCTCCAGAGTTGTCCATCGGGACCAGTGAATAATGCATTATGACCTGTTTCCTGGTAAGGATCCATCGTATCCGGAAATTCGAGATGTGCATATCCTCCGCCGATGGCCAATTCAGGCCGGTATCCTTTTTTCCGCGTACCAAAGATGGGCTCAGGGGATACCAGTTCCCAGGGGCCAAGAGGGGTTTTGGATTGGAGTAGCCCCACTTCATACCCACGTGTCCAGGTAGAAAAGAACATAAAATAGGTTCCTTCTCTTTTTATTACAAAAGGCCCTTCAATACCACCCATCATCCATTCGGGCCATCCGGGTTGTTTTTTATCCAGAAATTTTTCAATTGGGGTGGTTAGTTTACCTGCAGCAAGATCAATTTTTGCCTGGAATAATCCATTTCCGCTGCAATAGAAATAGGTCTGACCGTCTTCATCTTCAAATAAAGTAGCGTCATTATTATACTGTGGGGTAAGCGGACCGTTGACAAGTTTATAAGGTCCCGTTATACTGTCTGCCGAAAACAACCATACACTATGTGTTTTCATGCCCTTGGGATCATCTGGTGTCACTTTCCCGCTGTTGACCGTCAGCCAGTACTTATTTTTTATGAAATGTATTTCTGGTGCCCAGAATCTTCCGTTATAAGGACAATCAGGTGGCAGAAGAGATGCATCAATCAGCCAGGAATGTTGTTTCCATTGAGTAAGGTCATCCGAAACGAGTAACCTTACCCCGGGATTTGAACCGGTCCATACCGGATTGGACGTGCCGGTGCAATACCATTTGTTGCCGGTTTTAATGATAAAATGATCGCGCATGGATAAGGCAGTATCCCGGGTGATGGGATTGGTATAATGGAATTCATTTTTACCATTCAGACCCTTTGTTGCCTCATTGGAGGAATAGGTTGTTTGTCCGGTACTGTTTAATGCAATGGCCGATGCGAAGACATATCGCATTATATACTTAAGTAAATCAGTTTGCATTGTAATTGTTTTCAGTTATTCAAAACGAATCCAGTCAATTTCAATCTTTGAATTACTTTTTGTTACTATAAAAAGATGTTCAATGCCGGTACTGATTTTTACAACCGGAACCCTGGTAACTTTCCAGGTTTTGTTTTTTTGAAGTTTAACCCGGGCCATCAGTGGTCCGTTCACATGGCCGGTTCTTACTTCAATGGTTGCGTCATTTTCTGTTTTTCCTTTGATCAGTATATTTTTCAGCGGTTCTTTTCCGAAGTCCACATTATTATATTGAATCCAGGCTCCGGAACTGGTCAGGATCGTTTTCCAACCATTAAACCGGTTTGTTGTATCCAGAAATGCGATACAGGATCCTTCCTGACTGATCGCTGAATACCGGTCAATCTGGATCTGGCTGCCGGCCTTTGTGATTCCAA
>CAZLRY010000339.1:0-3949 GCA_964561675.1 uncultured Chitinophaga sp. | reverse complement strand
AAAAAGTGAACCGAAGTTCACTTTTTAACGAGTTGCAAAGATAGGTCAAGTAGAGTTTATATCATGCGCCTAAATAGGTTCTTAATAGTTTACAACGGTTGGAGGTTTTGAGCTTGGTGATCGCTTTATCCTTGATCTGACGAACCCTTTCGCGGGTCAGGTTAAAACGTTCCCCGATATCTTCCAGGCTCATCGGATGATCCACCCCAATACCAAAAAAGAAGCAAATAACCTCTTTTTGACGGTCGGTGAGGGTCTTGAGGGAGCGGTCGATTTCGGTTTTCAGGCTCTCATTATGATCCAGTTCGTTGTCTGTTTTTTCAGCATTCGGGTTCTCCAGCACATCAATCAGGGTGTTTTCCTCGCCTTCAGACAGCGGGGAATCCATACTCACGTGCCGGGCATTGATACCCAGGGTTGAGGATACTTCTTCAATATCCATATTGAGTACTTCAGCCAGTTCTTCGGCAGAAGGTTCCCGCTCGTATTGCTGTTCAAGCTGGGAAAAGGCTTTCTGAATCCGGTTGGTCAGTCCCACTTTGTTCAGGGGCAACCGCACAATCCGGGCCTGTTCGGCCAGTGCCTGTAAAATGCTCTGGCGGATCCACCAGACCGCATATGAAATAAATTTAAAACCACGGGTTTCATCAAAACGCTGGGCGGCTTTGATCAGCCCCAGGTTACCCTCATTGATGAGGTCGGGGAGCGAAAGACCCTGGTTCTGGTACTGTTTGGCCACAGATACTACAAAACGCAGATTGGCCTTTGTCAGCCGGTCCAATGCACGCTGGTCGCCCTGTTTGATCAGGGTCGCTAATTTGACTTCTTCTTCCGGGGAGATAAGTTCTACCTTGCCGATTTCCTGCAGGTATTTTTCCAGGCTTTGGGACTCACGATTGGTAATAGACTTCGTGATCTTGAGTTGTCTCATGCTCATAGGTATGGTTTTAAATGGTGTATTTTAAGGGTTAAAGAATAAGTTTGGTTTGGTCTTATACTCTAAAAATACCCACCACAGTGTCTAGGTTGTACAGAAAGTATTGAACTTCAAGGGCAATTTAACGTAATTGCCCATACGCGCCAAATTAATTTTGGCATCCTATTAACGAATTCATCCTCAATTTATTTTGTCAAAACAGTTGCGGAAACAAATAGGGGGAAAAATAAGTGCTAAAATATTTTGCAGCAATGATTTATTTTCTATTATTGCAGCTATCGCGATGAAGTGATAGAAACCAATGAGTAAACAACTATATACCTTAGAATTCCCGGTCCGCTGCTCCCCGTCCATCTTATTTGAATTCCTCTCCACCCCCGCCGGTCTTGGCGAGTGGTTTGCTGATAAAGTAGATGAAAGAGACAATATCTTTTATTTTGGCTGGAATGGGGCTTTTGAAAAAGCCGAAGTGATGGAAATAGAACAAGATAAATATATACGTTATCACTGGCTGACGGCCCCCAAGGAGGAATATTTTGAATTCCGGATCGAAAAGTCTGAGATTACCAATCAGACGATCCTGATAATTAAGGATTTTGCGGAAAAGAAAGAAATCAAGGATCAGAGTATGCTTTGGGATTACCAGGTGAAGGAACTCTTTCACCGCCTCGGCAACTAACCCGTATACCCGGTCACCCGGATCAAACGGCCAAAATCAGCCAGCAATCGTTCCCCCATTTGTTCCCAGTCCGACAGTTCCTGCCGGCAGGACAGCTTTATAAAAGCCTGTTCCAGGATTATTTTTTCCCATTCAGCACTGTTTAAGGTCCGGACCGGCTGATAATAGTCATCCGTAAAATGATGCTGCCAGGGATCTGTACCGGTACAGATATACAGATTTTCCTCTTTTATATCAGCCAATGCGGCTATCAGGGAAGCCTCGGTTTGCTTTTTCCAATGTCCGGCCAGTTGCAGGGTAACATTGAAATAATGCCCCCACCAGAAAAAAGTGCGGACCGCAAATATATCGGCTGAACTAAATATGCGCGGATAATCCAGTATCCGGTACGGTAAGCCCAGGTATTGCTCACCTTTTGAAACTTTGGCGGGAATAGTAAGTATCGAAGGGGGAAGACCTGGTGCCTGATCCCGGAGCCACCGGGACTGTTCCGCCTGAAGGTCTGCCAGAAAAGAACTAACCGCATCCAGTACCCTGTTCTTTGTTAAAATCCAGTCTCCGTTGCACACCAGTAACTGCTCCTCTTCCGAAAGCCTTATTTTTGCTGACTTCATTTATTAAAGATAACGTGTTCAGGAAATTAGATAAACTCATCCTTAAGGCCTTTATCGGTCCTTTTATCGCAACGTTCTTTATTACGTTGCTGGTATTGGTGATCCAGTTTTTCTGGCTTTATATCGACGATTTTGTCGGGAAAGGACTGGGGCCATCCGTTATTTTTGAGTTTATCCTTTATCAGAGTGCCGTTCTGGTACCCCTCGCACTGCCCCTGGCGATCCTCCTTTCTTCCCTGATGACTTTTGGTAACCTGGGTGAGAGTTTTGAACTGGTGGCGATTAAATCGGCTGGTATTTCCTTGTTACGTTTTATGCGGCCGCTGTTTATCGTCAGCATTTTTATCAGTGGCATTGCCTTTGTTTTTTCCAATAATGTGATTCCGGTAGCCAACCTCAAATCCAGGACTCTGCTGGCTGATATCATATATGCCAAACCGGCTTTTGATCTTAAGGAAGGTATTTTCTATGATAAGATCAGCGGCTTTGCTATCAAGATCGGGAAAAAGGAACAGAATGACAGTGTGATCCGGGATGTGATCATCTACGAACAGGGAAACCCGCTACAGGATAATTTTATCGTGGCAAAAAGCGGGATCATGCGGGTGACGGCCAATAAACGATTCCTTGAATTTAACCTGAAAGATGGCTGGCGTTACCAGGAACGGGGTAATGTATATGCCAATTCCAATATTGAATATATCCGGCTCGGGTTTAAGGAGTATAAAAAGCAGTTTGACATGAGCACCCTGGGGTTCTCCAACCGAACAGCAGACAGTGTAAATAAGAACAATGAGAAAATGTTTACCATGCGCCAGCTCAATGTGGCCATTGATTCGCTGGAAAAAGACCAGGAACAGACCAGGGACCGGTCCATCCGCGATATGTTTAATGTACTGCAGTTTAACAGCCTGCTGGATTCGGCCTGGAATAAACTGCCTCCGGACAGCACCAGGTACAGTAAGATAAAATCAGTCGATGAACTTCTTCCTGATTCAGCCCGTTCAAATATCAATGAAATGGCAAAAAGCACGGCGGGTTCGGTTAAAATTAATGCTGAATCGCTGTTCCAGATTTCAAAGGATAAAGGCCGCAACCTCCGCAAGCACCAGGTGGAATGGCACCGGAAAATCACCCTTTCCCTCGCCTGTATTGTACTCTTTCTGATTGGTGCGCCCCTGGGTTCAATCATCCGGAAAGGAGGATTAGGGACACCGCTGATTTTTGCGATCGTCTTTTTCATGATCTTCTATTTCTCGAGTAATACCGGCGAAAAATTCGCCAAAGAAGGCAGTATGGATCCGTTTACCGGTATGTGGCTGGCGACCTTTATCCTGCTGCCCCTGGGTATTTTCCTGACCTATAAAGCCATGCGTGATTCGCAGGTATTAAATAAAGAATTTTATTCCCGTGTTGCCCGCTTTGTACGTAAATTATTCAGACGTTCATCCAGGCATAGGGATTTGTAACTTTGCCAAAACCGGTACTATCGATGGTCACCAGCAAGCAGCAACAGAATCTACGGGTCCAGAAATGGGTAGCTGTCTTGTCGGTATTGATTCTTGCCATCAAATTTGTGGCGTATTATTCCACCCATTCAGTAGCCATCCTGACCGATGCATTGGAGAGTATCGTCAATGTTACTGCCGGATTTATCGGTTTGTATAGTTTGTATGTGGCCGCTAAACCCCGGGATACCGATCATCCCTACGGACATGG
>CAZLRY010000338.1:0-3965 GCA_964561675.1 uncultured Chitinophaga sp. | reverse complement strand
GAGGCGGCGTATGAGGGTCATAGCAGTATATCTTGTTGGTGCTCTCTTGTTGGTGATAACACCAACAAGATACTACCTGTTGGTGTTATCACCAACAGGGATATCACCAACAGGCACCCAGCGTAGCGTATTGATCAAATGCTTCAGATCCTCCTTCAGGAAGTCGTTGACGATTCCCAGCGAATCGGCATTGGGTGCCGCATTGAAATAGAGGGCGCCACGCAGAAAATGACGGACAGAGTCGGTCAGGAAAAACTGGTTGGCGGTGGCTGTATTCCCACCCAGGGAAAAATAAATGCCTTCCACGCCATTGGGCGTCTGCATTAGACTGTCATTGATTCCGGTAGAAACATCCACGTGTTGTTTAAATGCCATTTTGAATCCGTCACTGACCAGGGAGTCGAAACTGTTTTCCGCATTGATGGGTTTGTAGCTCACATGGATCCGTCCTTCAAACCGGGGTATATCAATATTGATCCACCAATCGCCAGCTTTGTCTTCAAAAAAAGTGGTGTCCCGGATCACGTTGGCATACACCGGGTACTCAAACGTATAGGGATAGCCGGGCTGGTTAAATAACTGGTATTTCTTTTCCGGGAAAGAAATCCGGAAATACCCTTTCTTTTTACCGACAGAATAATCGCTGTTACAGGAAAACAGGCTGAGTGACAGGATCACAATAGCACAAAGCAGCCATGGAAAGTGCTTACGGGTTATCCGGATCATTGTTTAGGTTTAATAGTCACTTTAACTAACTGAATACGGTTATTCTCTGCCTGCATGATGGCAAACTCAAAATCGCCACAAGGAATCACCCAGTCAACAGTGGGCAGCTCACCGGCCAGTTCCAGCACCAGTCCGGCCAGTGATTCACTTTCTCCCTTGATATGATCGAAGGTGTCCATAGGAATCTTCATAATCCGGCACATATCATGGATCATGATTTTCCCTTCAAAAATATAATTGTTGTCATCGAGTTTGTAGCTGTCATTCTCCTCTTCATCAAACTCATCCCGGATATCCCCGATCACTTCTTCCAGGATATCTTCCATGGTCACGATACCACTCGTACCACCAAATTCGTCGACCACCACGGCGAAATGGGTTCTTTTCTGCTGGAACTCTTTCAGCAGGTCCTCGATCAGTTTGGGCTCCGGTACAAAATAAGGCTGACGCATGAGCGGATGCCAGTCAAATTTATCACTTTCGTTGAGGTAGGGAATCAGGTCCTTTGTGTTCAGGATACCCACCACTTCATCAAGACTGTCTTTATAAACGGGCAGTCGGGAATAATGCAGTTCTTCCACCCGGTGGATCAACTCGTGAAAATCAGCTTTATAACTGATACCATTTACATACAAACGGCTCCGCATGATTTGCTTGACGGATATTTTTCCAAATTTCACCACACCCTTCATAATATTCTTTTCTTCCGGAGAGGCTTCTTCATCGGTCTTGATATCAATGGCTTCGTCCAGTTCCTGCATGGTCAGGGTGGCTGATTTGTCGGCACCTGCCTTTTTGCCGATGCCATCGGCCAGTTTCACAATCCATTTACTCAGTCTTCTCAGGAGAAGATGGAGGCCCTCCACCAGAAAGGACCAGTCATAGGCAAAACGCAGATTATTCTGGGTGGCCCAGACTTTCGGGAAGATCCGGCCAAGGAATACCAGTACGATCACGATTGCCACCACTTTGATGACCAGTTCCGGAAAAGAGCCCAGCCAGGAAAAATCAATCAGTTCGGTCAGTAAAAAATTGGAAAGGACGATAATGCTGATATTGACAAAAGTACCCGCGATCAGCAGGGAAGCATAGACTTCCTTGGGTTCTTCCAGCAGGGTTACGATCCGTTTGGCGGAAGCATGCTGCTTGGTCTTGAGCATATCCAGGTCTTTTTTGCTCAGGGAGAAAAGGGCCACTTCTGACCCGGAAATTGCAAAAGTAATTACCAGTAAAATCAGCAGGGTCACGAAGAGAAAAGCGGTGCCCTGAATATTTACCGATAACAGGAAATAAAGCAGCTCTGTAACTGAAAGAATATCCGGATGAATTTCCAATGCTATGGATTTTATTTAAAGGAACCGGATTGCCGGTTATGCTAACGGCAGCACCAGGGTCCTGCCGTTATTCTGCAAATGTATTGTATTTAACGTTTATGGTTAAAAGGGGAGATTTTCGCCCGGATCACCCAGGGGCATATCCGGACCGCTCATTCCTTCCATACTGCCGCCCTCTCCGGAAGCGCCACCATCAGATCGTTTATCCAGCATGATCAGGTTATCACCGACCACTTCGGTGGCAAACTTACGGTTGCCATCCTTGTCGTCCCAGCTGCGGGTGCGCAACCGGCCTTCAATATAGACCAGGCTGCTTTTATGCAGGTATTTCTGGGCCAGTTCGGCCAGTCCTCTCCAGAGCACCACGGTATGCCATTCGGTTTGCGAGACCAGCTTACCAGTGCGGTCTTTAAAGGTTTCAGTAGTAGCCAGTGGAAATTTAGCCACCGCGATATTGCCCTCGAGATGCTGTACATCCGGATCCTTACCCAGGTTTCCGATCAGCATCACTCTGTTTACACCTCTCATACATGTATTCTTTTGGTTAGAAATTCATCTAAGGGCTGCAATCGTCTTAAAGTTAATTCCTTTTTTTAGCGGAAACAACAAAAAAGGAGACCAATTCCTGTTTTTAACAGGCGTTTTCATTTTATTTTCTAAAGTCTGTATCGAGATACTGATTAATCAGTCCGGGGAAACTATACGCACCTAACTTATTCTCTTTCACCCATTGCCAGCCGCTACCTGGATCAGGTTTCCGGTCAGGATACAGAATGATAAATTGTCCATGGATCAGCTGGTGAGAAAGCAACTGGCGTCCAGTTACAGGCGCTGAAGTCTTTAAGATAACAGCATCCCCCATCCATTTTTTCAGCGGGGCAGATTTCAGGAGTTTTTCTTTTGATACGGCTTTTGCTGTTTCAATCAGTGGAAACTCAAACAGGTCCTGCCAGATATCTTTGGCAATACGTTGTTGAATGGCGACTTCCTCCTTATATATCAACACAAAATAATTCAACCACCTTTCGCGGATCTTCGTCTTTTTTTGTTTCACTGGCAGTGCATCCACCCGCTTTTGCTGCAGTGCCACACATTTTTTTCGAAGCATACAGTTCTTACACAATGGTGTTGCCGGTTTACAAATCACGGCCCCGAAATCCATGATCGCCTGGTTATAGGGTCCGGGTTGCTTTGTGTCAAGTAATTCCTGTGCCAGTGAGGAAAATATTTTTTTACCCTCCGTGGTATCCGTAGCCAGGTCTATGCCAAAATAACGGCTGAGCACCCGGAATACATTTCCATCCACCACCGCATAGGGTAACTGAAAAGCAAAAGAGCCGATAGCGGCAGCGGTATATGGACCGATCCCCTTCAGTTGCAGGATCTCTTCATATTGATCAGGGAATACCCCTTTCTTTTCCTTTACAATAAAACGGGCGGTGGCCAGCAGGTTCCTGCATCGTGAATAATACCCAAGTCCTTCCCAGCATTTAAACACTTTTTCATCCGGGGCCTTGGCCAGCTGTTGAATAGTAGGGAATGTCCGGATAAAGGTATTGTAGTAGGCAAGCCCTTGATCCACCCGTGTTTGCTGGAGAATAATTTCGCTGATCCAGATCCGGTAAGGGTCTTTTTCCCCTTTCCAGGGCATTTCCCGGGTATTCTGCTCCCGGTTCCATTCAAGTAATCCCTTGGTAAAGGCTTTTTTGGACAGGCTTGAGGGGGGGGTAAACATGAAAAAAAGGGGATTTCGCTGGTTTCGGGGGTTAAATATCCGGGATTTTGGGAAAAATCTCCGGATTAGAATAAAAAAAATATTCCTATTTAGTTGACTATCATCTAATTTTGTTCTAAATTGGTCTTTGTAAACCAATTAAACCCCATCAAAAATGAGAAAAGCCGACC
>CAZLRY010000337.1:0-4006 GCA_964561675.1 uncultured Chitinophaga sp. | reverse complement strand
AAAACGGCTCGTTGATAAGGGTCAGATACTTTCCATTCACAAAGGGTATTACCTCATTTTACCCCCGCAATACCGGTCAAAAGGAATCCTGCCGCCTGCATTGTTTCTGGATGCCATGATGAAGGAATTGGATCGTCCCTATTATCTGGCTTTGTTAAATGCAGCTGCCTATCATGGTGCTTCGCATCAGCAGCCACAGGAGTTTTTTGTGGTAACCATTTTGCCGGCATTGCGGCCCATGCAAAAAAGGGGACTGAAACTAAACTACATCAGCAAGAAAGAAATCCCGGATAAATTACTCGATACAAAAAAAACAGAGGCCGGGTATCTGAAAATTTCCAACCCGGTTTTAACGGCTACTGATTTGATACAATATGCCAAGCGGGTGGGGGGACTTAACCGGGTGGCCACCGTATTGGCTGAACTGGCCGAAAGCATGAAGCCGGTGGGGTTTAATTCAGCACTGCTGCAGCATGTGCCGGTAACCGCCCTTCAACGCCTTGGCTATCTGCTGGATAAAGTGATTGGGAATCAGCCGCTGGCCGATGCACTGTATAAGGCATTGGAAAAGAATAATGCGACTTTATTTCGCATTCCTTTAAAAGCTGCTGCCAGGGATAAAGGATTCCCGTCGGATGAGAAATGGAAAGTAATCATTAACACAACCATTGAATTGGAAGAATGATACCCCAGGCATATATCACAGAATGGTCCGGACAAGTACCCTGGCAAACCAATGAACAGGTGGAACAGGACCTGGTGATCTGCCGCGCCTTAGTGGAGATTTTCTCGGATGACTTGCTGGCCAAAAGTCTTGCATTCAGAGGTGGCACCGCACTCCATAAATTGTATTTAAATCCTCAACCCCGCTATTCTGAGGATATTGATCTGGTACAGATAACCGCAGCGCCATTTGGTCCTGTAGCAGACAGATTAAGGGATAGACTTGCTTTTTTAGGTGAGCCGGCACGAAAACAAAAGGAGAACAATTTTACGCTGAATTACCGGTTCGAATCAGAATTTCCTCCTGTGCAAAACCTTCGGCTCAAAGTAGAAACCAATTGCCGGGAGCATTTTTCGGTATTGGGGTTTGCCTCATTTCCATTCCAGGTGAATTCCTCCTGGTACACCGGTGCCTGCAATATCACCACCTACCAATTGGAAGAATTGCTGGGCACTAAATTAAGAGCCTTATACCAACGCAGAAAGGGCCGTGATTTATACGATATCTACAAGGCACTGGTGCAGGTCCCGGGACTGAACAGAGAAGCCTTGCTGCATTGCTATCATACCTATATGGATTTTGTGGTGGATAATCCACCAGTCCAGAAAGTTTACCTCCAAAACATGGAAGCAAAAATGCAGGATGACGATTTCTCAGGCGACATAGCTGCGCTCATCCGGCCAATAGAAAAATACGACCAGGCTGTTGCTTTTGAAGTAGTACGGGCAGCGTTGTTGGAAAAAATTGATGAAACAAGGCTGGGTAAGGGAGCCTCCTAAGAAAAAATCAATGTCAACCTTTCTCCCTCTCACCCCAGCGGGGTGTATTATTGGTAGCCCCGTTGCCGCCCCCGATGTTCCCTTCACCCCGTGGGGGTGTATTGTTGGTGTCAAAATTATCATCGGTAAAACATCATCGCCCACCCCCCACCCAATATTGAATGCGCGGCCCGGAGGCCACGCATAGCATGGCACGTGCATTTTCAACGGTCGCCAAAGGCGACAATATAGCATTTCAAAGCAGGATGCTTTGAACGCTGACGGACATCCCGTTTTTTTGGATAGTCCTTTTTCAAAACCAATCCCCGTTTTTCCCTACCACAAACACTGTTCATCATCTATCACCTCCCCACCCCAGCGGGGAGCATTGTTGGTAGCATCATTGCCGCCCCGGATGCTCCCTTCACCCTGTAGGGGTGTATTGTGATGTTCAGGACAGACAGTTGTAAAAGCTGTATGAAATCAATCCTAAGAAACCCTCCCTGTAAACCTTTCAACCTCTCCAGTAATTCAGTAAATTAGCCTGTAAAACCGCGTCCAAACCACTCATGGAAAGAAAACGATTCATACGAATTACCAATAACCGGATCTTCCTTACGCCGGAAATGAGTCTGCCGCTTTCGCAAACAAGTCTGAATGGCGAACACCTGAGTTTCAGAACGGTGGAAGATATCTTCTTTGAAATAGAAGTGATTGAATACGATAACATGAAACAGGAAATTATGGTGCAGATTGTCAGCTACCAGCCAACGGATGTTAAGAAATTCAATGAACAGACGCCAAAGGCCCCGGTGCGTTTTATCTGGTTTAAACCATTGAGCTGGCAGCGTATTGAACGATACCTTGCCAGCTATACGATGAAGGCTCTCTTAAAAAAGAATATTGTTTTCGAAGAGACCGGTTATATCCGGGTCAACGAAAAGACGGGTTCTTCTTTCGGTGCTGCCCTTGACCGGGGAAGAAATGCTGCTGAAGGAGCAGCGTCGTCTGTTTCAGATCAGGAGTCGGGTTACGAGAGTTACAAACCCCATCATCCGGTTATTGAAACGATTACGGAAGAAGCAAAAATCTATTTCAACGACGCGGTATTTGAACTGGGATTTATTTCGTTTCCTTACAAATCTAAAGCGCTTAAAGAAAGCTTCAACCTGAAGATTGAGAATCACTATCTGTTGCCGGAGTTCAATGCGATCCGCAATTATTTCCCCAAAGCATTGGGTGGGAAGAAGCAGTTTTCCATAAAAGTCAGGTTTACGCTGACGGATAAAAAGGTAACGGATACCCTGACTACCTCCCCGGAGATTGATCGCATCAACGAAGACCTGCTGGACAGTGTCAAACGCATGCGGATTTCAGGTCTTACGAAGACACCTTTGCAAATAGCGGTAGATAAATCACTGTTTTCATCGGCAGATATATTTGATTCCTTTAAGGAGGAGGAAAAGGATGGGAATGTATTCAATCAGTCGGAGCAGGATATTTTAAATATGTTAATAGAAGCCGGTAATATCCGGAATGCCCGTCAGCTGCAGTACCTGTCAGGTTCAAAACATTCAGCCAATCATAAATTGCGGTTTACCTTAAAGCCCAACTTCGGCTTCCTGTTTTTCATAGAAGGCGAGACCAAAAATCATTTCTGCTGGGAATTGCTCAACTCGCATGCCACGTATCTCTGGTCATTCGATAAGATGGAGTCAGATATAAAATGGCAGTATAAGCGGATTGAGGAGATCATCAATATCATCCGGGATATGGGCCGTGAAAACTACAAACAGGAATACAGGATTAACCCGGCCGGAAGCGATTTGATTTTCAGCAGCATCGATCACCGGGACGCCGGCTCTGCGCTGAAGGATGGCTTTGTCGAGTGGCAGCATAGGTTGAGGGAGCGGTTGGTGTAGTTTAATAAGAATAATACTTTGCAAAAGGAGGCGGTTTTCAATGCCTTTTCAAAAAAAATCACTATTGAGACATTTGTAAATTACAGATATTCAATTATATACGACGTTTTGTAAAATATTTTTAGAATTTCTGAAATATATTTAGATTTGCATTATAAAGTTTGGAGTGTCTGCTAAACCAATTAACAAATGGTCATCATTAGCAAAAGCACTTTGAAAAAGTTCTTTGAGAAATACCCGTCAGCGACCGGACCTGTACTACAGTGGTACGGTAGGGTGAAGGAAGCTGACTGGAAGGACTTTGCAGATTTAAAAAAAATGTTTCCTGCTACTGACTATGTGGGAAACGATTTGTATGTATTCAACCTGGGTGGGAACAAGTACCGGCTCATTGCCAGGGTTTTCTTTAGCGTGCGTACCGTCTATATTCGATTCATTGGTACACACAGAGAATACGATAAGGTTAAGCTTTCCGACCTTTAAGCAAAAAGTGGAATGCTGCCCTCAGAAAAGTGAAACCGGGGGCAATATAAATCCGGATTCAAAATTTAAAGTATGGAAAAAGAAAAGCGCCGGCTGGTTGTGGAGAGAAAGTCCCAACT
>CAZLRY010000336.1:0-4019 GCA_964561675.1 uncultured Chitinophaga sp. | reverse complement strand
CATATACTTCTATTACACACGTCCACCACCCCTTGCTGCGCTTCGGGGTGACAAGGGTTCTTAGTACTCTTCCATTCTAACGATGAGGGCTTCTGCCCGGCGAACACGCTGGTCGATGGATGCTTAAGCATACACTGTATTTTTCTTACCTTCAAATAATGATTCTCTCTTTTATAACTTATACCCGTGTTGCAGGAAACCATTGACAGATCATACAAAGTCTTTGCTAAATATAAGCCGGCAAGACCACTTGACGTTTGTACGGATTGCTGTATGACCCCGGAAGAAGAAAATACCCTGGCAACCCTGCCCTTGAAAGAAATTACAGCAGAATTTTTGGCAAAATATAACGACAGTGCCAAACCCGCCAAAACAAGCATTGATGAGGTAAAGTATTTTCTACCCCGGTACTTCGATTTAATCGGACAATTCCGGTTTCCTTCCCATTCAGCAGAATTATCCTTTTCTAGACTGACTCCTTTTGATAAAAGCGAATGGACGGTGCAGGAACAGGAACTACTGAAACAATACGCCGTTGATCTTTTCAGCCATTGCCTTTCCGTGTATCCAATTCCCGCTTTTAATGAACGTATTGACAGTATACTCATCATGCTTTGGAGTGGCAGTTTTGATATCAGTAACTTATTAACCTATTGGCAAAATGATACTGGTAAGGAAAGTGTACTCCATTTCCGGGATCTTTACCTGCATGGTTTTAACCAAAATAATCCGTCAACACTTTCAAATGCATTTGGCGAAAAAGAACTGGCTGATCTGCTCAGGAAATGGCTGCAACAGGAGGACGTGAAAAAGACCTTTGCGGAAGCCATCGAAAAGCTGATTCTTGAAGAACCGCAGCTGGAAGAGATTGATGGATATGAATTAAATTTACTTTATGACCAATTACGGGCATAACAAAATAGTTTGCTGAATGAGACGGTGTACTAAACCTTTTATACTTTCGGCTATTTTAATACTATCGCTGATCTGCTCCTGCAGCAAAACCAACAAAAGAAGAGTATTGGTTGAAGATGTTTATGCAGAAGGGGATATTTCAAAAGATACCGTTTTCAACGGGCTGATCCGGTTTTATGATACCTCACATAACCGGCTGGTGATGGTGGCCAGCTACAAAAACGGTGTGCTGGATGGTCCGCGGACAGATTATTATAAAAGTGGACGACCGGAAACGAAAATAAAATATGAAAACGGAAAAATAAACGGAGAGTTAATCGTTTACGATACGACCGGAAAGATCACTGAAAAGCAAAACTATTACTATGATTTACTAACCGGCCCTTCTCAAAGTTTCAAAAATGGTAAAATAAGCAACTATGCGTTTTACTCCCTGGACAATGAATTATTGTTTACGCTCGATTATGATAAAACAAAAAAGATTGAAAAAATCAACAACAAAAGTTATTTTTTCTGGAGTATAAACAAGTATACAACCACTACCAGCCCGGATCCGTTAAACGAACTTTTTATTTACCTGCCCAATCCGCCATTACTTAACCTCCGCTACTCGCTCTGTATTATTGACAAGGCTTACACGGTTTTAAAAGTGGTAAAGGAGTTTGATTCAGCATTGTATTGGGAAAAAACAGACCTGAATTTTTCCGGATTGAAACCGACAGAAATGTTTGCGTTGCGATTAACTATTGAAAACGCGATGGATGATCCTGCTGACATAGCAGTCATGTTCAAAAAGCTGTAAACCATGAAATTCATACTAGCCATATCCCTTTTATTGTTTGCCTCCTGTAAAAACCATATTGATGTAGACAATACGGAACAGCGGGAACACGGTTTATCGTATATAAAGGGTACTAACAAATTAGTGGATGGCAAAGTGGTCCGCAAATCGGGTGGTAAAATGATTGAACTGCAGAGCTATAAAGACGGGAAAATGATTGGCCCGTTTTTTCAATATGGCCCCGACGGACAAGTGGTAACAAAGGGTTTTGGTATTGAGCTGAAAACCTACGAGCAGGCGATCGGAGGAACGGATCTGACCAATTGTATTCTTTCCGTAGTCCAGGTGAATAACGTGTTTAGTTATGCAACTGTTTATATGGATAATGCCCATGTATTTGATGAGAAAGAAAAATTGTTGCTGCTGACAAAGCATATTTTAGCGGACTATTCAGCTACTTACAAGATTGACGATTTGTTTATTTTTGACAAGAACCACGAATACACCGTTTCAAAAAACGCGGCCAGTAAGGCTGATTACACGGTCGATACAGCTTCAAGGGCAAACCCGGTAAAGGTAAATTTCCGGTAGTACAGTATTTTATTCTAAATATTTCTTAGTGCTAAGCAGCAGGCTTTCAGGGTTTCGGCAAGAAATAATCTGAAAAGGAATTGCAGAATAGGAAGGATCTGGGTAAATTAGGGTAGTGCTAAAGACAATTTATGAGGAGACAAACACTAATCACATTACTGACTTTACTGACATTTCATGTCCGGGCACAGAACTGGATAGGAAGTCAGAATTTTATTGATCTCTACAACCAAAGTGATGTAGTGGCATATGGCATAATCACGAACATTGAACATCTCAGGGCGGATTCCGCACAACCCCTGCCAGGCTATAAAATGCCTTTAAAATGTTTGCAGCTGGCTGAACCAATAACTATAAAGGGTGGTTTAAAATCAAAGAATATTTATTACAAAGATATTTTTAACGGTTGCGGTTATGCACCGGTGCACACTGAGAATGTTTTAAACCGGAAAACATTAATATTTGCCAGGCTTAAAAATGATAGTTTATTCCAAATGGAGAGTATGAACGAAAGTGTGGCAGAAATTGCAGCTGCAATACTAAAATTTGAGCAAATACGGGGTAAGTTAACTTCAGCTGATATTACCAGGTGGTGTTTCGAAAGTCTGCAAAACGATGCATTATTTGACTTACTAAATCATAACATCAATTATAACGACCAACCGCTGGCAACCTGCCTGGACAGTATTACTTTTTCAGCTGCACAACGTAATTGGTTATACGACAAAATTAAAGTTAACGGAGAATATATAAATAATGAGGGTATCATTAAAATACTTGTTAAATACAAGGACAAAGAACTGAAAGACATTTTAAAACAGTATATAATAAATCTAAGAAATGAGCCTTATTCGGAAATAGATGACTTAATGACATCCCTTTACCAGATGAATGGAAATAAGGAACTTGATAAACTCATCCATCAGTTTAATAAGGATTGGCGCGAAAAGAAAAGAAAAAAGATCATTGAAAAATTTATTTCCAGGATATAAAGCCCTTCCCTCATAGCCATATAAGTCCGAACAAAGAAAAGTCATCAGGACTCAGATTGTTTCATAACGATTTAAAGAACAAGTTGTAAAAAATAAATTAAAAGCACTTTCGTTTATACCCCTTGTTCATGACAGACTGGTTCGATAGTAGACTCAATCACCCCTTACTATTGACGCATTACCCGCTTTTAAATAAGCCGCTTTTTACTTTCCTTTGAGAAGAATTAAACAAGATGAAACAAATATTTGTCAATTTACCGGTTAAAGACGTGAATGCGGCTATGCTGTTTTATACCCAGTTAGGGTTCACCGTTAATCCCCTATTTACATTTGACGATCAAAAATGTATGGTTTGGAGCGATCAGATTTATGTGATGTTACAGACCGTTGACATGTTTAAGTCAGGAAACAGGAAAAACCTGGCTGATCCGAAACAGCACACAATAGCCAGTTTTACACTTCCTGTAGAAAGTCTTACCCAACTCAATGAAATAATGGAGAATGGTCTGAGGGCTGGAGGAACAGAGCGGACACCAGCCATTGATGAAGGCTTTATGCAGGTAAGAAATATTGAAGATCCAGATGGCCATCAATGGGGGATACTTTATCTGGATTTGGAAAAATTTACACAAAGGACAGGTAAATAAATACCGGCAGCAAACAACGAACCGCTTACAAGGTATTAGTTTTATAGGAGGCTGACGAACATAGGCTCAACTTTTGATTCTATTTATCTTATT
>CAZLRY010000335.1:0-4029 GCA_964561675.1 uncultured Chitinophaga sp. | reverse complement strand
GGATTATAACCAGGTCAACGAGGCGATCAGTAACAGTTCGCAACCTGGCTATGCCGGTAAGGTGAATGAGGCTTTGCGCAGTATCCAGATCCGGTCAGCGAGGTATAACAATACCAATGACGGCACGATTTATTTCAAAGTGGATGCCAATGATAATAAGGCGGTGGCCATGATTGTGTCATTTGATAAAAAGTAATAGGAGTAATGAACCCGCGCCGGTCTGCCTTTGTACGTTTGATTAAACACCCGCTGAAGTTCAGGTTGTTTCTGCTCATGAAACTACCGGCGGCCTTTCTCGCCGGGGTAAAAGTGAGGGAGATAGATGAACAGCGTGCGGTGGTTTCGGTGCCGTTTAAATGGCTAACCCAAAACCCGTTCCGGTCCACCTATTTTGCGAGTCTGAGTATGGCGGCGGAAATGAGTACAGGGGTACTGGCCCTTGCGGAATTACATCAACGTCAGCCGGCCGTGTCGATGCTGGTGGTGAAAGTGGAATCGGAATATTACAAGAAGGCAACAGACCGGTCTTCTTTTGTATGTGAGGATGGTGATTTGTTCCGGAAAGCGATAGAAGAAACGATAGCGACAGGAGAAGCCCGGACCGTGAAAGCCCGTTCTGTAGGAACGAATAAAGCAGGGGAGAAAGTAGCTGAATTCTGGATCACATGGTCATTCAAAGTACGGAGTACGAGGTACGAAGTACGCTGACGTAAATTGAACATATAGTTGTAAGAATGGGCTGTTCCCTTCTTGCTTCTAGCTTCTTGCTTCTCGCTTTATGGGCTGTTTCCTGACATCTGACAGCTGACATCCGACAACTTTTAAATAATAAATTATGAAAATATCCTTCCACGGCGCAGCACGCACAGTAACCGGTTCCAAGCATGTGATCACGTTGAAAAACGGGAAGAAGATCCTGCTGGATTGCGGAATGTTTCAGGGATTGGGCAAGGATACCGATATGCTCAACCGGAATTTCGGATTTGAGCCGGAAGAGATCGACGTGATGATTCTGTCACATGCGCATATTGATCACAGTGGCCTTATCCCTAAACTGATCAAAGATGGTTTCCGTGGAAAGATTTTCTGCACCCATGGTACCAGTGAACTGGCGGGGGTGTTGCTGGAGGATTCCGCAGAGATTCAGGAGGATGATGTGAAGTATACGAATAAGCGCAGGGCAGCCAACGGGATGCCTTACCTGAAACCCCTGTATACAGTTGATGATGCGAAAAAGGCAGTGGACCGGCTGGCAGAAGCAGATTATGGAAAGTGGTTTGATGTGACAGACGGGGTGCAGGCCATGTTTACGGATGCCGGACATATTATCGGCAGTGCCTGTGTGCATCTGAAGATTAATGAAAGCGGAAAAGAGACCCGGATTACTTTCAGCGGGGATATTGGCCGCTACCGGGATGCGATCTTAAAATCGCCGGAGGATTTTCCACAGGCGGATTATATCATTATGGAATCCACTTATGGAAACAGTCTGCATGATACCCATGTCACCACACCCGATAATCTGCTGGAATGGATTGATAAAGCCTGTGTACAGAAAAAAGGTAAACTGATCCTGGCTGCTTTCAGTGTGGGAAGGACCCAGGAGATTCTTTTTTCCCTGAACCAGCTGGAGTTGGAGAACCGCTTGCCGGATGTGCCTTATTTTGTAGACAGTCCGCTGAGTATTGAAGCCACCGAGATCATGAAGAAGTATCCGGAGTATTTCAATAAGACCATACAGAAGATCATGAAGACCGACAAGGATCCGTTCTCCTTTGAAGGATTGAAATATATAAAGTCGGTGGAGCAATCCAAACTGCTCAATTTCCAGGATGGTCCGATGGTGATCATCTCTGCCAGTGGGATGGCCGATGCGGGCCGGGTGAAACACCATATCAGTAATAATATCGAGAACAGCCACAATACGATCCTGATGACAGGCTATTGTGAACCACGTTCCTTGGGAGGGCGGTTATTGAGAGGGGATAAGGAAGTGAATATCTATGGTGTTCTGCATGAAGTGCATGCCGAAATCGGAGCCGTTCGCAGTATGAGTGCCCATGGCGATTATGAGGATATGAGCCAGTGGTTATCCTGCCAGGATCCCCGCCAGGTAAGTAAATTATTCCTGGTACATGGCGAGTTTGACGTTCAGCAGGATTTTAAGCAGCGGTTGATCCGTAAAGGCTTCCTGGATGTGGAGATTCCGGAGCAGCATCAGGAAATCGGGCTTGGGTGACAAGGAGTTAGCCGAAAAATCTATTCAAAAAAGGTTCCAATTTCATTTCGTCAATTTCCCCAAAATCGCTATTTTTGCCGCCCGTTGCCGGGGTAGCTCAGCTGGTTAGAGCATCGGATTCATAACCCGAAGGTCGGCAGTTCAAGTCTGCTCTCCGGTACATTTAAAAGGTCTCATCAAGAGACCTTTTTTATTTTGTAAGAAGCCAAACCGCTCAAAGAGCATCGGATTCATATCCCGACTGTAAACGTCGGGACGGCCTTTCAAGTCTGCTCTCCGGTACTTAGCCCGAATCTTTTACTGTTGAATTTTTAGGCTTTTTTTTGTGCTTATTCTATGACGGCAAAAGCAGATCTCCGTTTGCAAAAAACACCTGCTTATCCTTTTTGCCACAATTCATGTATGTATTTAAAAACTAACAGTATGTAAGAATCTTGTAATATTCGTTTCAAAAGCGATAAAAGCGGGGAGTGATACAAAGCTCAATTTTGTAGTATGAAAAAGGACAACGTACCTGACCTGACAGCGGTGGATGCCGGAAAAATGGCCAAAGAACTGGAAAAGTCAATGGCCCATATTATTGTGGAAATTATTGAGTACGTCCCGAATTCTGTAGTGACCAAGACCATCCTTAAAAAATCAACCGGGAATATCAGTGTGATGTCTTTTGATACCGGGGAAGGACTGACTGAGAAAACATCTCCCTTTGATACGTTTGCCCAGATTATTGAAGGCAAAGCGGAAATCGTAATTGATAAAGTGCCCCATAAACTGGAGACCGGGCAGGGGATCATCATTCCCGCTCATACGGCAAACTTAATAAAGCCCAATGGTCGTTTTAAAATGATCATCACGGTGATTAAAAGCGGATATGAAATCTGATCTGCTTTCAGGCTAAGGAATGTATTAACAGATTGCCCATGTTTAATCAACCAAACTTTCCTCGTGTCTCGCCTGGTAAGAATGCTGCAGTTGCCCTGTATAGAGGTAAATCAGCCCCGGCACATTGTGAAAGTGCTTTTATTTCAACAGACCGGCAATGGAGGGTGACCTATTGGAATAAAGGGGCAGAGCGGATATTTAAAGTACAGGCCGGAAATATTATGGGGAAGAATTTATGGGAATTTTTCAGCAAGATTATCCCCATCGAGTTTTATGGTTTTTACGACCGGATTTTTCAAATTGGCGCCTCACACCAGTTCAGTTATTTCTGGGTCGAAATTAATACCTGGCTGGAAGTCTGCACCTTCTCCGAGCCGGAAGGGTTTTCCATTTCGCTTAAATCGCTTCATTCTTCCGGCACGGAAGAAAAGGATATCCAGTCTCAGTTTTTGTATCCGATCTACCGGTTTATCACGGAGACAAAACAGGAATGTCTCTGGAACTGGAAAACGGATTCAGGGGAACGTTTCTGGATCGACGGCGGATTGCAAAAACTCTTCGGATACAATATTGAAAACACTTTTTTGCCCCATGCATTCTGGGAAAACCGTATTCATCCGGATGATGTGGATCGGGTACGGACCAGTATTTTACAGTTTGTACAAAGCAACGAACATGACTGGTTGCTGCATTATCGTTTTCGCGCGGCCAATGGAGAGTATATTCCCATTTATGAAACCGGCCTGAAATTCTACAATGAAGAAAACCGGGCTGAAGAGGTGATAGGTGCCATGTATGTGGAGGGACCGAAAAAGCCAGCGGAAAGCAGAAGCCCGGGTAACAGAACCCGTCGTGAAAATGAGATCACTGGGGCCATCATATCCGCCCAGGAAGCGGAGCGGCATGAC
>CAZLRY010000334.1:0-4030 GCA_964561675.1 uncultured Chitinophaga sp. | reverse complement strand
AATGTATCCGATCAATGTTGCTTCTACCGGACCATCCCATATTTCTATTTTTACCGGCGCTTCACCAGGTACAACAGGTATTGTTGGCAACTCGTTCAGAAAAACCGATCAGCAATGGGAATCACCTTCATTAACAGCTTTCCGTCAGTCTTTTTCGGCTGAAACCATATTTCAGGCGGCCATGCGCCAGGGAAAAAAAGTAATGGCTTTTGGCGGGGTTGGACTTGATTATCTGTCTGAAACCAGAAAAACAGACTACCTGCATATGTACCCGATTTTTGCAGGTCCCTCATTGGTGATCGATCTTATCCGTACCGATACTGTTTATACGGACCACAATGGCAAAGCATTTATAAAGTTAAGGGCAGAAAGCAACAGCCCTTCACCGGCTGTTATCGGGCTTACGGGCAATGTAAAAATACCACTGAACATCTATTTGACAGATTCTGCCCTGAATGAAGCAAATATATTACGGCATCTTCCACAGCTGATTATTGATACCGATACAGATTTGACAAATGGGTCTATAGCATCGGTTATACCTGATAAATGGATATCCCTGGTGTTGGAAAAAAACGCACGTACGTATAATACCTCTTTCAGGATATTTAAGGTGGATGATAGTCCGGGTAGCATCCGATTATATATGACAGCCCCTGTGGAAGTGTTTGGTAATCCTTCCGGATTTTTGAAAAAAATTCAGGCTGCCTGTGGCTTATGGCCCGGTGAGCCTGATAATGGAAAGCAAACAACCGGCCTTGTATCAACGGAGATTTGGTTTGAACAACTGGACAGATTGGCAAAATATTCCAGGGATATGATTCTTACAGGGTTGAAAGAAAAGGACTGGGATTTAATGTTTGGCTATTTTTCAACACTGGATGATGTGCAGCACCGGTACACACTTACCGACCCGCGCCAGGTTGATTATAAAGCAGACAATGGCCAACGGCCCCGGATTTATGCAGGGTATATTGAAAAGCGGTTCCAGACAATTGACCGATACTTAATGGAAATAATGAAAGCCGCACCCGCGGGTACCAATTTTATTATTTTCTCCGATCATGGGATGGTACCGATCCATACCTGTCTGCTGCTTGGAAATTATCTTAAAAAAGAAGGCTATCAGCATTTTGAAGAAGAAATAGTTTCCGTATCAAGTGGAAACTCAGCACATATATACCTGAACAGGGAAAGGATTAAGCCGGATCAGTACGCTGCTTACCTGGAACAGTTGCGTCAAAAATTAAAATCACTGAAGGATGAGAAAACGGGGGAAGCGATATTTGAATTAGTGGCAGACCGGGAAGAGCAAAAAAAATATGGTTTGTTTAATAAGGAATATTCAGGCGATCTGTTTGTAAGCTGCAGGCCGGGCTATTCGGTTTTTGACCGCTACCAACCCGGGGTGAATTACCTGGTGCATAATTCATTTGACCCTGAAATGTTTGCTAATGAAAATGAGGCCACCAGGAAATTTCTTTTAAATGGCACAATGAATCAGACAGGCAGGGCGGTTCACGGATGCCTTGGAACACTCAGGGAAGGGCAATCCATTTTTTATTCCTGGGGCCCGGGTATACCCAAAAGAAAGGTGGATAAAGTATTTTCAATCCAGATTGCTGCTACGGTTGCGAAATTACTGGAGATACAACCTCCTTTCGCTGCAGAAGGTAACAGTATTTTCTGATTTCCATTTTTTAGCCATTGGATTTCCAGCTGTAAAGATGAGAGGGATGTACTTGTTTAACAACCGGCAGTTTACGTTATCCGGAACTTCCTTTTAAATAGAAGGGCAACCGCCTGTGTAAATGAAGGAGTAGCCTTCGACCGGCTCTTGAAGTATATGAAATGAAGAAACTGGTATACTAAACCATCAAAATGGTATATAAACACGAATAGCAGCGGTATGTCCCGGTTTTATAGATTGACCCGGGATGAATGCAATCTGTTACTTTGATGGTTGATCAGTTTTGATATGGATTTTTTATCAATCTATTTAAATGAAAAAAGTATCTTTTTTTCTGGTGGCTGTTTTTATTTCGCTTTCCCCTTTTATGGCGTTTGCACAGCCCGTGGTAATCCAGCTTTATTCAGGAGAAATTCCGAATGCAAAAAAAACACCTGAGAATTACAGGGAAAACCTGGATACAAACGGGTTGTTTACCCAGATCAGTATACCAACATTAACCGTTTACAAGCCAGAGAAGGACAAGGCAAATGGTACAGCGGTTATTATCATGGCAAGCGGTGGATACCGGGTGCTAGTGGACGAAGGAGCCGAAATTGCCCGGGCGTTTACCAACAAGGGTATTACATCCTTTGTACTGAAATACCGTTTACCGGCCGATGAAATAATGCTGGATAAATCCATCGGGCCACTGCAAGACGCACAGATGGCGATCAAACTTGTGCGCATGAAAGCAAAGGAGCACAATATTGATGCTGATAAAATCGGACTGGTAGGGCTTTCTGCAGGCGGGCATCTTGCTTCGACAGCAGGCACCCATCTGAACACTATTTTGATTGAAAACAAGGAGAACACTAACCTTCGTCCTGATTTCTTGATTTTAGTTTACCCGGTCATTAGTTTCACCCGGGCAAAAGTAAATGCAACAATTGCAAAATTACTGGGCCCAAATCCACCGGAGGATTCTTTGAATTTCTTTAGTAATGAAAAACATGTAACGGCCAATACACCACCCACTTTTTTACTTCATGCCGGAGACGATTTAAGGGTTTCTGCAGAACATAGTCTTCTCTTTTATGAAGCACTTCAGCAGGCAAAAGTCAATGCTGAGTTTCATATCCTGCAGAACGGGGGACATGGTTTTGGTCTTGAACATGAGACAAGGGGGGATCAGTGGTTTTCCTGGTGTATAGATTGGTTAAATGAGATTGGGTTTGGGAACAAGGTAAACAAATAACTGAAGAGTCAAACAGACAGAATAGACGGCTATAGATGGATTTTCAACCGGCGGGATCTGAAAGTAAAAAATGGAAGAAATCAACATTAACACTAATACGAAATTTAAAAGGGCAAACGGGCAAGAAAAAATCAGATCCAAAGAGATGAAGGAAATAGCCAATAATGTGTTTCATATTCCGTTGATGCCGCGAAGCAGTATAAATGCATACCTGATTGAGGGCGTTTTGGTGGATTCGGGTATCAGAAGTTCATATTCGATTCTCCGGAAAGCAATCCAGGCAATACCGGCACACGCACATGTATTAACGCATGCTCATGCCGATAACCAGGGGTGTACGCATAGAATATGTTCCACCTTTAACCTCCCGCTAATGTGTCATATTTCTGAAGTCTGGCGGACTGAAACAGGATTAGTTACCAAAGATTATCCGGAAGCATCGGGGATGATTGCAAAATTCCAGCAAAAGTATTGGGCCGGCGGGGGAGCTCCGGTGGACAGTTTACTGAAAGAAGGGGATTGGCTGGGTAATTTCAGGGTTATAGAAACACCGGGTCATTCATCGGGCCATCTTTCTTTTTTCAGAGAAAAGGATGGTGTGTTAATAGCAGGTGATGTTGCTGCAAACATGAACCACTTAACAACTGTCAGCGGCTTACATCTGCCACCTAAAATATTTACGACGGATATGGACGAGAACAGACATTCTTTAACAAAGCTTGCCGGGTTAAATCCTGAAATTATCTGTTTTGGACACGGACCGGTTTTGTATAACAAAAAGAAACAGTTTGAAAAATTTGTAAATAAAAACCAGATATATGAGATGGTCAGTAACCGCTTGTTTTAGAATTTAAGCGGTAAATAATTAGCGGAAGAGAGGTGCTATTTGCATTCTGTTGACTGTAACGGTCTGTTGGTAGAGATTGCTATGAGTGGATTAACTATTTGTATTTATTTGTATCATGAATGAGATCTTATTCAGGAATAAATTTTCGAACCTTAAACATTAAACGTTGAAAAAGATTAAACTGACAGTTGTTTTATGTGTTTTATTTGGCAGTGTTAGTTCAGCCCAGGAAAGCGGATATAATAAGAATGATTTG
>CAZLRY010000333.1:0-4032 GCA_964561675.1 uncultured Chitinophaga sp. | reverse complement strand
TATGGTGTGAATGGCGCCAATGGCGTTATCCTGATTACCACCAAAAGGGGCGCGTCCGGTAAACCGGTGATCCGTTATAACGGGTATGTTGGTTTTGACAATATTCATCAGACAATGACTCCGCTGAGTCCTGCTGAATATGTACAGAAATACGCGGATTGGTGGAAACAGACTTATCCTACCACTACACAGGGTAATGTATTACCCAATGCCTATGAGATTGCCAATTATAATGCCGGCAAAACCACCGACTGGCTGAGTGAAGTAACACAGCAGGGAATTATGCAGGATCATAACCTGAGTATTTCCGGCGGAAATAAAGAAGTGAAATATTATATCTCCGGCGATTACCTGAAACAAAAAGGAGCCGTTCAGGGCTATTCTTATGCACGTGCCAACCTGCGTGCCAACCTGGATGTGAATGTGACTGACTTCCTGACCATGGGAACGTCCCTCTTCTTTAATAATAATAATTACGGGGGCGGCCGTTCCAACTTCTACCTGGCGGCTGCTATGAGTCCTTACGGTACACTCCGGAATAGTGCGGGTGCTTATGAAATCTACCCGATGAACCCCGAACTGCTTTACAAAAATCCGATGCTCGGATTATATACTGATCGTGAAGACAAGAGCAGTAACCTGAACGGGAATGTGTTTGCTGAAGTAAAATTCAGCGGCTTACTCAAAGGATTGAAATATCGTCTTAATACCGGCTATACATATTTCACTACCCGTTATGGCTATTATGAAGGACGCAATACCGGTAATACCATTGGTTCCGGTAACGTATCCAGCTCAGAAACCAACAGCTATGTGGTGGAAAATATCCTGACCTATAATAAAGATTTTGGTCTGCATCATATTGATTTCACAGGCTTATACAGTGGCCAGCAACGCAAGTATTTCACTATGAGTGCGTCTGCCAGCAACTTTATTAATGATGAACTTTCTTTTGCCAACCTGGGTGCAGGAGCAACGCAAACTGCCGGTTCTTACCGGGATAAATACAACCTGGCTTCTCAAATGGCCCGGGTGAACTATACCTATGGTGGTAAATACCTGCTCACCCTGACGGCCCGTCGTGACGGATCATCGGTGATGGGTGGCAATACCGATAAATATGGTTTATTTCCTTCTTTCGCCCTTGGCTGGAATATCAGCCGGGAAAAATTCATGGACCGATTCGCTTTTCTTAATAACCTGAAGCTCCGGGTATCTTATGGAAAATCCGGTAATGAAGCGATCAGTGTTTATCAGACCATCACCACGGATGCCACAGTACGTTTCCCCTTCAACGGGGCCGGTCTGACCGGGGTACTCGCCAGCAACCTGGGGAATGCCAACCTGCATTGGGAAACATCCAAAACATTCAATGCCGGTATTGATTTTGCTGTATTGAAAAACAGGATCAACGGTACGATTGATCTGTATGAAACCAATTCAGAAGACCTGCTACTGAGAAGAAGTCTTCCGGTAGTAACCGGGTATTCTTTTGTATGGGATAATCTTGGTAAAACCCGGAATACCGGTATAGAAGTGATGATCAATACCGAGAACGTGGTCACCAAAGATTTCAAGTGGGGTTCTATTCTGAATTTCTCTTCTAATAAAAACCGCATTGTTGAATTGTATGGTGATGGTAAAGATGACCTGGGTAACCGTTGGTATCTGGGACACCCGATCGGTATTATATATGATTATAAAATGGTTGGGGTATGGCAGGTAGGTGAAGATGCTTCTGCCTGGGATCCCAGTGCCAAACCCGGTGACCTGAAATTCCAGGATACAAACGGTGATAAAAAAATCACTTCAGATGACCGCGTGATCCTGGGACAAACTGCGCCCAAATGGATTGGTGGGTTCACGAATACGTTCAGCTACAAAAATTTAACCCTGAGTGTTTTCATTCAGACTGTACAGGGCGCCTTGAAAAACAACGTAGCATTGACGTATGCGGATGAAGCCGGTCGTATGAATATTTTCAAAGAAACCGGTTACTGGACCGCCGAGAATAAGAACAATACCCGTCCCGCGCTTTCTTATACCAATACCAAAGGGTACGGATATGCTTCTGATAACAGTTACACCCGTATAAAAGATGTATCACTGAGCTATTCCTTTTCCAAAGCGATGTTGGATAAACTGAAACTGGGCAGCCTGACCTGTTATTTAAGCGGACGCAATTTGTACACATTCACTAAATGGATCGGATGGGATCCGGAACACAACTATTCCTTCCGCGGATCAGGTGACTGGACCAATAACTATCCGATTACCCGCCAGGTGGTATTCGGAATGAATGTAACCCTCCGTTAATTGCTCATTTTTAAAACCCGAACAATGAAGAAAACAACCTATATATTGCTGCTCGCCTTTGGCGCCACACAGCTCTTCAGCTCCTGTAAAAAGGATTACCTGAAAGAAGAACTGTATTCCAGCTATTCGCCTGTAACCCTGACCGATTCACTCGGCTTTGAAGCCTCTGCCGTGGGATTGTATAACCATATGAGTACGTTTTTCAGTTATAGTGATCCGCAGGGATGGCCCAGTGTATGGCATGCCGGTACGGATATCGCTTTTGTGCCACCCAGCCAGAAGCAAGGGATTGAAGTGCCCTATTATGATTACAACCAGCTGATCAATACCGATGGGGCGGCTTCCTTTACATGGGGCTGGTCGTATCGCATGATTAATAATGCTAACATTATTATTAAGAATGCTGAAGATCCGAACCTGGCCGGGATGTCAGACGCCAATAAAAAAAGCCTGAATGGCGAAGCCCGTTTCTTCCGGGCCTATGCGTATAATATTCTGGCTACTTGTTTTGGCGGCATTCCCATCCAGCGGGATCCCCTGACCAAACCTAAAACAGATTTCACCCGTGCCCCGATTGACAGTGTCAATAGCCTGATTATTGAAGATCTGTTATATGCTGCTGCTAATCTGCCTGAACCTGGTGCATTTGGCTCCAGGACCAATTTGAATGGCAAGCCTACTGCCCGTGCCAACAGATATCAGGCCATGCAGTTACTGGCCGAAGTATATATCCGGGCCGGTAAACCAGCCCTGGCCGAAGCACAGTGTGATCTGATTATCAACAGTGGAAAATTTGCCTTGAACAACACCCGTTTCGGGATCAAATCCACACAACCCGGGGATCCGTTTAATGATATGTTCTGGTATGGCAACCAACGTCGCTACCAGGGTAACAAAGAAGCTATCTGGGTGATGGAACAGGAAAATCCAACCAATATACCCGGTGGTATCACCAACAATCCGCAGCAACGTCGTAACTGGGGAGCCGCGTATTACCAGATCACAGGTATGAAGCTTTGCGATTCACTGGGTGGACGAGGCATTGCCCGTATGCGCCTTACCAACTGGGTGATCTATGATTTATATGAAACTGCCGATATGCGCAATTCCCAATACAATTTGCGCCGGAAGTTTTATTACAATACACCAGGAAACCCCAATTATGGCCAACAGGTTCCTTACACCGGTGCTGATACCGTTTTTAAAATCTGTCCGCATACCACTAAATGGTATGAGTTCAATCCTAATGATGAGTTTGGGTTTGCGATGATCAAGGATTTTATGCTGATGCGTTTGGGCGAAACCTATTTACTGAAAGCAGAAGCACAGCTGAATCAGAGCAATCCCAATGGGGCGGCAACGACCATCAATGTGCTCCGTACACGGGCCAATGCCAGCCAGGTTACCGGTTCACAAATCACACTTGATTTTATCCTGGATGAACGTGCCCGCGAATTGCTGGCCGAAGAAAACAGGAGAATGACCCTGATGCGTACCGGTAAACTGGTTACCCGTACCACCGCTTACAACACACAAACCATAAATCCTGTACTGGGTATCAGCAGTAAGAATCTGTTGCTTCCGATTCCGTTATCCGAAATCAACCTGAATAAGGACGCGGTACTGGAACAAAACCCAGGTTATTAATCCGGCATAAGCAGTCGTCATAGCAAATGGGCCGGTTGTTTTTACAACCGGCCTTCCTTAAAATCTGGT
>CAZLRY010000332.1:0-4045 GCA_964561675.1 uncultured Chitinophaga sp. | reverse complement strand
ATAATTCACCGGTTTCCCTACATTTGCGCCCATGAAAAAATATGCAATCATTGTTGCCGGCGGTTCGGGTACACGGATGGGAGGGCATCTTCCCAAGCAGTTTATGCTGCTCCGGGACAAGCCGGTGCTTTATTATACACTGAAAACATTTATTGAATCCTACGAAGATCTGCAGGTAATCCTGGTATTGCCCATGGATTATACGGATATGGGACAGGAGATCATTGACGCTTTTTTTGACAAGGACCGGATTCGTATTACGGCTGGAGGAGATACCCGTTTCCAATCGGTAAAGAACGGACTGGCCCTGGTGGAAGAAGAGTCCGTGGTATTTGTACATGACGGAGTTCGTTGTCTGCTGACCAAGGAACTTATTCATCGTTGTTACGCGATGGCGGTAGAGACGGGAACGGCGATCCCGGCAATCCCATCCAAAGACAGTATCCGCCTGATCACCGATGAGGGGAATGCCGCGTTTGACCGCAACCGGGTGATGCTGATTCAGACACCCCAGACTTTTCATAGCAAGATTATTGTGCCCGCTTTCCAGATCGATTACAAGGATAAATTCACCGACGAGGCCACCGTGGCAGAAGCCTATGGCATGAAAGTATCGCTGGTAGAAGGAGAGGAAACGAATATCAAAATCACCCGCCCGGTAGATCTGTTGCTGGCAGAGCAGATATTGGCAGAAAGAGAATCCTGATTTATTTTTTGAACCACTTTAAATAAAAGGGAAGCCGGTTGATCTTCAACGCCGGGTAGATTTCCTGTGTGGCGCCGAAACTGCTGTAGAAGAAAGCGAGGTTTCGGATATCCGATCCTTCAAAATCAAGGAGCAGGTCTTGTCCGGCATAATCGGCAATAAACGCGTCGATCAGTGCATGCGAAGCTCCGATTGTTTTTCCGTTCGGATGATTGCCGACAAGAATATAGTAAGCCCTTTTATGCGAAAAGAAGAATACACAGGAGGCGATCACTTCGCCCTGTAATGAAATGCCATAAGAAGCTGCCAGTCCCTGTTCTTTCAGTTTTGCGTAAAGCTGACGAAACCGGGCTATGTTTTCATCGACGTTTTTATCATGCTGATGCATCTGGGCGGAGGCAAGGTTAATCACGGTTTCCACATCAAATTCCTTCACTACCGAACAGCCGGCCTGCTTCGCTTTTTTGATATTGCGGCGGATATTCTCACGATAAGCAGTTGCTAGATTTTCATAGGAATGATTCAGGTCCAGTATATAATTATCCCGTAGCAGCACAGACGCGCCTTTAACTGCGTTTGTATTTGCACTGTTCAGGTAAATGTCTACATAACGGAAATGGCCGGGAATGGCTTTAATAAAAGCCTGCACATCATCACTGCCAAATACGCCCAGTTGTGCTGCGAGAAAAGGTTGGTACAAATAACGGATGCCGTATTTACTGTTCCAGGTCAGTGGCATTACGGCTTCATAGTCATTCAGCACGAGGGCATCCCAGTTGGCAGACATCGTATCCAGATAACCGGCAAATGCATAAATACGGCCATTGGATGCACGGCTGATGCACTGGTCCCACCTGGTATTATCGATCTGTGATCGGGTGAGGTATTGTATCGTATTACCTGCCGTCATCAGAAATCCAGGTTGCGGTCGATTTTGCGGAAGCTGAAATTGGAGATATCAATACTGAAGGAGATCTTTTTCCAGAACCGGTCCTTTTTGGCAATAGTGGACTGGAAATAATCCTTATACACATTGCTGTAGAGCAGCGGGATATAAATATTCACGGTTTCTTTCAGCAACGGAATTTGTAAGCCTGCATCAAAAAGGAAACGATCCGTATTGACATCAGCCTCCCAGGCACCCGCCTGGGTACCGATATCGAAGAAGAGTTTCAATGGAATTTTTACCGGAAGAATTCGCAATGGGTTAACCGAATTAGGGATTGTGGAACTGAAATTCGCGGCGAATAACCAGTTATCGGTGCGTCCCACTTTTTCAGCAAGCAGATCGGTTCTTACTTTAAAGGCTCCGTCGCGCTCCATGATCTGCTGACTGGCTGTTCCTTCAAACTCATTTCTTCCGATAAAATAATCACTGTACGTGTAGTCTTCATACCCATTGGCGCCGGTCATGTTAAGGTGATACCGGTCAGTAGCGAATTGTTTACTGAATGTCTTAGCACCGGTGTAAATAAACTTGCCTGCAAATACCCGGAGACGAAGCCCTCCTTCTTTGGCGTAATTGAAGAAATATTTTCCGGTGAAGGCGGTACGGATAAAATCCTTGCCCTGTTCAATCTTTAACTCACCACTATAAGGATAGAGAACACGGTTGTTTTCCACTACGAATTTCAATTGGTTGAGTACCCGGCTTTCCTGAACGGTACGGTATTTGGAAACAATGGAGGTGTCTATTCCATTGATCACCGTGTCGCGGAAAAACTGTAACTGGTCCTCGTTGATCAGATAAGTTTTAAACTGGATAAACCGGTTTAATGAAGACCGGGCATTCTTTTCAGCCAGGGTCAGCCTGATTCCAGGGACCCATTTGGTGAAGCGAAGGAATGGGTCCGGGTTGTCACTGCTGAATGACTGTGCTTTGTCAACAAAACGATCACCGTTGAAGCTGGACCTACTGATACCTATATCCACTTTACGGAAGACCGATTTCGGATAACTGCTGTAATTCACAAAACCGATCCCGTTCAGTGATTTACTGTTCAGTCCATACAGTGGGATAAGCAGGAATTGAAACTTATTGGGTGGAAAGCGCAGGTTGGTCAGCATCGCACCCACCATCAGTTTATCATAATTATTCAAACCAAAAGCAGGCAGTGCGGTGATAACTGATTTTTTGTCGGCGAGTTTACCACTCACCATATTCGGAGCAATGGAAAACGGATGCTGGAAGGCTATTCCTTTTTTTGTTATATCCGGCAGGTTTCCTTTCTTTTCGAGGAGGGCAAAAGCGCTGTCGAGATTTTTACCACTGCTGCTTTCGATGACCTTCTTAAAATCGGATGGTTGCGGATGTCTGAATTGCCATTGGGTGTAATAAGCCTGTATTGCTTTTTGAAAAACTTCAGGACCCAATTCCTTTTCCAGCCACTCCATCCACCTGGCTGTTTTGTGATAGGCTACCAACCCGTAATTCGCTGCTGTGAATTCGGCTGCAGGTGTATTGATTGGCTGGTCCTTTTTTTCGGCGATCATGGTTTCCAGCAATCCCTGTTCCGGGCTGTTAATTTTACGGTGCAGACTTCCTTGCTGATATTTGTTTTCGTAAAAGGAATTGATGCCTTCATCCATCCAGGGATAAAGTCGTTCATTACTGGCAATGATCCCATAGAACCAATTATGTCCGATCTCGTGGGCAATGGTGTAATCCAGGTCACGGGGTGTATCTGAGGGAGAAAGAACGGTAATCGTTGGATATTCCATCCCGCCCCCAAAACTCTCCGGTCCCTGTACCACGCTGACCACAGAGTATGGATATTCACCCACCAGGTTTGAGTAATGACGGGTGGCTGCTTTTGCAAATGCCACACTGTGTTGCCAGGTTTCTTTTTCAGCAGGTGTGTAATAACTATACACGTCAATGAACTTTCCGGATGGCAGGCGACAGGTATCTGTATTAACGATAAAACGTTTATCCGCAAACCAGGCAAAGTCGTGGACCCTGTCTTGTTTATAAGTCAGGATCTTGATCTCTTTTTCTGATTCCGGAAATAGTTGATACGTGGTCTTGTATTGTCCGCCGGCTGTTTTGATTCGTTGTTTGATAGGTTCCCAGGAATAGCTGCTTCTTGTCTTTAGCCATTCTTTTTCATCAGGGTTCTGCAATTCACCGGTGGCGGCCACCACATAGTTTTTAGGCACCGTGATCTTTACGGTAAAGCTCCCGAATTCACTATAAAATTCGCCCTGGTCCAGGTAGGGCATCGGGTGCCAGCCTTCTTTGTCGTATACCGCCGGTTTAGGATACCATTGGGTGGCCTGGTAGCTTTGTCCATCGTGTCCGCCTCTTGAAAAATTATAAGGCAGCTTAACATGAAAGGG
>CAZLRY010000331.1:0-4049 GCA_964561675.1 uncultured Chitinophaga sp. | reverse complement strand
ATCACTTTCTGACGGCCTTCATCATCGAAGTCCGTATCGATATCGGGCATTGACTTCCGGTCCGGATTCAGAAAACGCTCAAACAGCAAATTGTATTTAATAGGATCAATATTGGTGATGCCGATACAAAAAGCCACCACCGAGCCTGCTGCAGATCCACGCCCCGGTCCGATAAATACGCCTTTCTGACGCCCGGCTTTAATAAAGTCACTAACGATCAGGAAGTATCCGGCAAATCCCATCATCTTGATGGTAAACAATTCAAAATCGATCCGCTCCCGGATTTCATCCGTTATTTCGGTATACCTGTTGGCCGCACCTTCGTAAGTAATATGTTTGAGGTACTCCCACTGGTTCTGCGATTCAGCGGAAACTTTATACTTTCCGATGGTTTCCTCTTTCGTATGGATCTCAAATCTTTTTTCCACCGGGAAATTCGGCAGCAGGATATCACGGGTCAGACTCAGCAATTCCACTTTATCCACCACTTCGTTGGTGTTGTCAATGGCTTCAGGCAGGTCGTGAAATACCTTGCTCATTTCCGCCGTTTTCTTGAAGTAAAACTGGTCGTTTGGAAAGGCAAACCGCCGGTCCTTCATGCTCACATCATCATCGGCAAAATCACGCAGGGCAGGGGTGGCCTGTTTTTCTCCGGTATTGATACAAAGTAAAATATCGTGGGCATTGAAATCATCCTGTTCCACATAATGAGAGTCATTACTGGCAATGATCTTGACGTTGTATTTCCGCGCCAGTTTTACCAGTACTTCATTTACTTTATCCTGCTCCGCCATGCCATGCCGTTGCAGTTCCACGTAAAAATCTTCCTGGAAAATATTCAGCCACCATTTGAATTCATTTTCCCCTTCCTCTTCGCCTTTGCGCAGGATGGCTTGTGGCACCGATGCACCCAGGCAACAGGTGGTGGCGATCAGTCCTTCATGGTATTTTAAGATCAGCTCTTTGTCGATACGGGGATACTTGCTGTACATCCCTTCAATAAAACCCAGGGATGTCAGTTTAACCAGGTTGCGGTAGCCTTGTTCATTCTTGGCCAGCAGGATCTGGTGCATCCGGCGGTCTTTCTGGTCTTTGGTAAAGGTTTTCTGATGACGGTTTTCGGTGATGTAGAATTCACAACCCACCACGGGCTTTACTTTCAGGTTGCCGTTTTCATCTTTGTTGCGGTAAGCTTCCGCCACAAATTCAAAAGCGCCGAACATATTGCCATGGTCACTGATGGCCAGCGCCGGCATTCCGTCACTGATGGCTTTTTTATACAGGTTCTTTATCGAAGCCGCCCCGTCGAGGAGGGAGTATTGTGTATGTACGTGTAAATGCGAAAACTTCATAGCCTTTTCAATCTCACTCTGATGATTCAATATTATTCCGTGAAGGACTTCCAACTGTTTTCTACTGATCATCCTTCGGCAAGCCTGCCTGTCCGGTAGGCAGGCTCAGGATGACAAAGGCGACCTGCCATTTGCTGACTGCCAACTGCCAACTGCTGCCTGCCGACTGAAACAAAGTTATTTTTTCAGAAAGCTATACACGACTATCTCTCCCTTCTGATAACTGCATACCCACGCTTCCAGCCGGTTTTCACTTTCAAAAATGTCCACCCCTACAGGATGTCCTCCACAGGGCAAAGATGCCACTTTCTCAAAGTTATCGGCGTTGATTTTGTACACATCCACGAAGTCACTGGTATAACAGGTGACAAAAATAAATTTGTGGTTTTTGGACAGGGCGATGGTCCTGGGCTGGGCGTGGGTGGAGGTGCTGAAAAGGGACTTTCCGGACTTAGCATCCAGGCAGGCAATCTTGCCAATCCTGTTGTAGGAAACAAATAAATGGCCACTGGTATCTAAAACAATATGCCGGGGGCTGTTCTGCACCTGGAGGATGGTATCTGTTTTCCAGGTGGTATTATCGATGACCGCAAGCGATGAGCCTCCCATTATTGCCACAAATGATTTTTTATTCACATCATCAACCACCACACCCCTCGGAATAGCTGTAACAGGTACCGTGGCAATCACTTTTCCAAATGGCGAACTGGTTTCATTCATTTCCAGAATACTTACATTATAGGAATGCCAGTTACTGACCAACAGGTGCCGGCTGTCAGCCGAGCGGGCAATAACTTTTGGGGTCTTGCCGGTCTCAATCAAAGGCACCAGAAAGGAATCTTTTTTAGCAGTGCCCGGATAATGAACAATAACGGGTTTGGTCAGCTGGCCTTTAGCCGGTTTGGCTGTATTCTTTTTCAGATCATCCAGCCGGATCGGAACAATCCCTTCTGCATTGTGCAGGGAAACCCAGAGAATTTTATCCTCATGGCTGAAGCAGGCTTCCACCGGCTTTTCCTGGAAGGAAGCAATCGGTTTGCTTTTTGTATAATCCCATCCCGTACCCCGGGTGGGTTTAAATTTAAATTCCCGGACGATTTTTCTGGTGGACTGGTCAAACTCGTAGACACTCATCCCCTCGAGGTTCATGGCGTACAATTTTGAGCCATTGCTGTTGAAAAGGACAGATTTGGTGCCGGGAGCAGCTTTGAGGATTTCTTTCTTCTCGTAAATTATTGATTTGTATGGTTTTGGTGCTGTCTGAAGCACTTGAGGGATCGTATCAAGGGGCAAGGCTTCTACAATAATCGACTGCATAGAAATCTGACGGGCTGGTGCTTGCTGGCAGCTCGTGCTCAAAATGAGAAAACTGAAAAAAGGGAATAGTATTTGCATAATAAAAGGATAAGTTAATGATATTCAATAAAACCCATCCGGTTAACGGATGATTTGACACAAAAAAAAGCGAGGGTTGGATTTTAGTTGATTAGTTTTCAGCGGGTTAGGGCTTCCGGCAATTTTAAGCGCCTAATTTCGTTTAATGAATACCCCGATTTTAGGGGAATATCGTATATTTTTGCTGGCCTTTCTCCGGAGAGGCTGAGTTACAAACCGATTACCTTTTTAACCGCCTATGAATTCAACCTTTGCAGCATTTCCAATGGTTAAGCAATTAATAACATTCATTTTATTGATCGTTTTCTTCAGCAGCTGTACAGCGCTGAAGCAAATGAATTTTTCCGGAAACAAGCCGGTTGCCAACCTGAACGAAACACCCGCACCTGCAAAGACCAAATTTATTGAAGAAATTACAATAACCCCGCAGGCAGATGCTGAAAAAATAGCAGCACCGGATATTTGGGAAAAGCCAGTGGTGAAACAAACGGCCCCGGCGGAAAGTAAACCAGCTAAAAAGATTACAGATCCGGCTCCGGTACCAACACCTGTGCCGGCAAGCGGGAATAACCTGACTACTAGGGGCACACCAGTTGTGGAATCAGCTACACCGGTTCACTTTAAATATTCCGTGCTCATGGATACCGAAGTGGAATCCCTCCCTGATAAAACATTATTGGATGCGGTGGATGAGTGGTATGGTGTCCGTTACCGGGTGGGAGGTAATACAAAAAGCGGGGTGGATTGTTCAGGATTTACCGTCGCTGTATATGCCGCCGCTTATGGGATGACATTACCCAGGGTTTCCCGTGACCAATACCGGTTAAGCCGTAAAATTTCCACCACCGAACTGAAAGAAGGAGACCTCGTTTTCTTTAATACAAATGGGAGGGGGGTATCGCATGTAGGCGTATACCTGGGCAATAATAAATTTATTCACGCATCTGTCTCCAGGGGCGTGATGGTCAGTGACCTCTTTGAAAACTATTATCTCCGCCGTTTTGTAGGGGCAGGCAGGATCGATGACAAACAAATCGTATCTGCTGAATAGGCCTCAGCTTTTCCAACCGATTCTACTCTTTAGGTTTTTTAATACCGGCTGAATGTCGGGTGAAAGATTCATGTAGATAGCCCCGCCTACAAAAACCACACAGAAGAAAATACTCCGGGCAAAGAGGCCGGTCCAGCTATGAAGATCCATGAACAGCCAGTAACTCAGGGCAAAGCAGGCCGCACCCAGCAGTATGGTATATACGGTTTGCCGGGAGAAGGGTTGCAGCCTGAATTTATTCCAGAGAAAAA
>CAZLRY010000330.1:0-4058 GCA_964561675.1 uncultured Chitinophaga sp. | reverse complement strand
ATTCTGCCGCATCATCCGGTTTCATTTTACCACCAAGGATCAGCCGCAGTTGCCTTCTGCGTAAAGCCCCGTCAAATAATTTTTTCTCTTCCTCTGTTTCCGCAATTACCGCAGGTACCGGTCTGGGCTTACGGTTAGGATCAAGGGCGACAAACGTATAATAGGCTTCATTGCTTTTATAACGGAATTGCTGCGTCATATCTTCTCCCCAGACTTTCATGTGGATCTCCATGGAACTGTTAAAAGCGCGGGTTACTTTGGCTTCAATGTGGACCGCATTACCCAGTTTGATAGGGTTTTCAAAAGAGATATTGTCTACCGAGGCGGTAACCACCGGGGCATTACAGTGTTTCTGGGATGCAAGTGCTGCCGCGATATCCATCCAGTACATCAGCCGGCCACCCATCAGGTTGCCGAATACATTGGTGTCGTTGGGAAGAACGATCTCTGTCATGATTGTCAGGCTGGCCGCTGCATTTCTTGCTTCCATATTTTCTTTTTTGCAAATATAGGCAGTAAAATATCAGTCATCCGTTTGTATGCCCTCCCGGGACTGGTTCTTTTTACTGCGGCATCGGTCGCTGCAATATTTTACCTGTTCCCAGTCTTTGGCCCATTTTTTCCGCCAGGTAAAAGGACGACCGCAGGCCGTACAGATTTTAACGGGACGATTTTCTTTTTTTATGGCTTTCATGCATCCAGTTGTTGAAGAAATTGCGCGGCATTGTCCATATGACGGTTTCTTTTTTCGGCTGGCATTTTATCCAGTGTTTTCAGCAACATACCCAACCGGGGATTGTTGCTGAAAAAATCCCGGTGTTTTTCCATAAACCGCCAGAACAAACCATCCCATACGTCCTGCCAGGGTCCTTTGTTCCAGTCACCCATTTTAAGCAGGTAATTACTGCCGCTGATATAGGGCTTGGTGGTCATCAAACCTCCGTCGGCAAACTGGGTCATGCCATATACATTGGGTACCATTACCCAATCATAGCTGTCGGCAAACATTTCCATAAACCAGCGATATACCTCATCCGGATCAAATTCGCAGAGTAACATGAAATTGCCTAATACCATCAATCGCTCAATATGATGGGCATATCCGTATTTTAAAATTCTTTTGATAACGGTGTCCACCGGATGAATGCCCGTATCGCCGGTCCAGAAAGCCGGCGGAATCTTCCGGTTGAAGCCCCAGTAATTCCGGGTCCGTTGCCGGGATCCTTCACGTTCGTATATTATCCGGATAAACTCCCGCCAGCCGGTCAGCTGCCGCACAAAACCTTCGAGCGCATTTAGCGGGGTGTTGGCTTCAGCACCTTTGTCCAGCACTTTATCCAATACCTGCTGTGGTTCGAGGAGACCACAGTTGAGCAAAGGACTGAGCAGGGAATGATAAAGGAAAGGCTGGTCTTTCACCATGGCATCTTCATAGTCGCCAAAAAGAGTCAGCCGCTGGGCGAGGAATGATTCCAGCCATTGATCCGCTTCGGTAAAGGTGACCGGGTAGATAAACGGTGATGTATATCCGTAATTATCGGGATAATATTTTTCAATATAGTTCCGTGCTTCACTGGTGTAAGGATTCTCCGGTAAGGCTGGCAGGGCGGGAACCCGTTCATGCCGGGGAAAACGCTTCCTGTTTTCCGAATCAAAGGTCCATTTGCCACCCAGCGGTTTTCCTGCCGTATCGAGTAATATTTTCCGTTGCTTTCGTTGCCAGGTATAAAAATCAGTCTGGAAATAAGTTTTCCGGTTATCAAAGTAATCCTGCACATCCGGCATTGTATTCAGAAACGCAGGAGAGGGGAGGCGATGGTAATTGATCCCCAGCCGGCCGCATCCGGTTGTCAATCTTTTTTCCAGCCAATGGTCGCAGCTGTCTGAATAGCGGATCAGGCGGGTGCCTTGTTGATACAGCCAGGGTAATAATTGACGGGTATCCGATTCTGGCTGCGGTGCCTCAACGTAAATGACCCGGTATCCTTTCTGCTGCAAGTCGGCCTCAAAGGCTTTCATTGTAGCCCGGTGCAGCATCAGTTTCTGTTTGTGAAACCGGTATTGGGTAAAGAAGAGCGATTCTTCCACCAGGCAAACGGTAACTCCCGGACTGAGAGCAGGGTGGTTACGGAATAACTGGTGCGGGAAAACGATAGTGAGGGATTGCATCCCGGTGAGAACAAATGGCCTTTGTAATTGTTGACGTGTAAACAGTTTATATGGAATCCCTGAAAGGAAAATCGGTATTGATCACCGGGGCTACAGGTGGAATCGGGGCGGCAACAGCCCGTTTACTGGCAGCCAGCGGAGCGCAGGTATTTATTACCGGAAGAAATGAAGAACGGCTAAAGGCCCTGCAACAGGAATTGCAATTACCCGCCGACCGGTATTTTGCCGCAGATCTAAGTTCATCAACAGAAGTTGAAAAGCTGAAAGAGCGTTTTCATGCTGTATTTCCCGTGATAGATATACTCGTCAATGCAGCCGGTGTGGGCATTATCAAGCCAATGGATACGCTGACCAGTGAAGAGTTTATGATGACCCTGCAGGCCAACCTGATTGCGCCTTTTCTGTTGATGAAGGCTTTTTTACCCGCTATGAAGGAAGTAAAGAAAGGGCTGATTATTAATATTCCCGGGGTGCTGGGCAAGGTACCCATGGCCGGGGCTGCGGCCTATAGTGCCAGTAAGTACGGGTTGACCGGCATGATGCAAAGTATCCGGGAAGAACTAAAGCGGACGGATATCCGGATTACCAATCTCTTTTTGGGAGGGGTGGATTCCGCTTTCTGGGATCATATTGAGCTGCGGGTACAGCGGGAAAAAATGATCCGGGCAGAAGAAGCGGCAAAATCTGTCTGGTTTCTCTGCCAGCAACCACTCTCCGGTGTGGTCAGCGAAATGGTGCTCCAGCCTTTTAATCACCAGGCGATCTGATAAAACTCATAAATGTTTGTAGGGGTCTTTGGATTAAATTTGGAGCCACTTATCTTCGTTTTATGGATAACAAATACCCCGAAATATCTTTTGACAATACAGAATTTGCCTTTGAGTACAAATCCGACAAGGATTTAAAAAAGGCTCATTTTCTTTTCACCATGATGGGAAAGCCCTGGTTGGTGAAGATTGGCACCAGGCTCGCCCCCTGGGCTATTAATATGGGTTTACCGGTAAAAGGGATGATCCGGAATACGATCTTCTCTCAGTTTTGCGGAGGGGAGTCGTTGGAAAAAACCGTTGGGGTGGCACAAATGCTGGCCAAATATAATGTGAAGATTATCCTGGATTATGGCGTAGAGGGTAAGGAAGGGGAAGCCAATTTTGACCAGGCCAGTGATGTTTTCATCAAAGTGATAGATTACGCAGCCACCCAGCCCAATATACCATTCATGAGTGTGAAAGTGACCGGATTTGCCCGTCATGCTCTCTTGGAAAAGATCGATTCCATGATGAAGGCCGGGGAGGGAAGTCTGAACAACCGGTTTGAAAAAGCGCTCTATGACCTGGGCCCTGAAGAAAGATCGGAGTGGGATCGGATCCATCAGCGGGTGAACAGGGTCTGTGCCGCCGCGGCTGCCAAATCGATCGGGGTGTCTATTGATGCCGAAGAAACCTGGATTCAGGATCCGGTGGATATGCTGACGATCCTGATGATGGAAAAATACAATAAGGAAAAGCCGATTGTCTATAATACCCTTCAACATTATCGTCATGACCGGCTTAAGTTTCTGGAAGACAGCTATAATGCGGCTGTTGCCCGTAATTTTATTTTAGGTTCAAAACTGGTAAGAGGGGCCTATATGGAACGGGAACGGAGAAGGGCGGCAGAGAAAGGTTATCCTTCACCGATTCAACCAGATAAAGAAAGTACAGACCGTGACTTCAATGCCGGTGTCAAATTTTGTATCGATCATATCGACAGGGTAGCACTCGTCGTTGCATCACATAATGAGTATAGTAATTTTTACGCCACCCAGCTTTTAATGGAAAAAGGCTTGCCCCTGAGTCATCCTTATGTGCATTGGAGCCAGTTATATGGAATGAGTGATAATATCACAT
>CAZLRY010000329.1:0-4079 GCA_964561675.1 uncultured Chitinophaga sp. | reverse complement strand
CTCTCCGGCAGATCAAAAGGGATGTACCGGATACCGGTAAGAAAGCCTGGATAAAAGGGGGTGCGTATGCATTAAGCATCGGGCAGGGCAGCCAGAGTAACTGGGCCGCCGGTGGTGATGATTTTTCTTTTACCGTCAATACCAGCCTGCGCCTGTTCGCTTTTTATAAAAAAACTAAACACAGCTGGGACAATACCCTTGATATCAACTTCGGCTACCTGAACACCACCAGTCTTGGCAGCCGTAAAAATGATGACCGCTTTGACCTGCTCTCCAAATATGGTTTGAAACTGAATAAGAAATTCAACCTGGCTACCCTGGTCAATTTCCGTTCCCAGTTTCTGAAAGGCTACACGTATCCGAATAATGTAAAGACTTTTGCTTCTGCCTTTCTTTCCCCGGCCTACCTGGTCGTCAGTCAGGGTATCGATTTCAAACCCAATAAGGAACTTTCAATCTTTGTCTCCCCGGTTACTTCCCGCTGGGTATTTGTGACCGACAGTACGCTGTCAGCAAAAGGAGAATACGGGGTGAAACAACATACACACAGCATTAATCAGAACGGGGCTTTCGCCACCATCGGTTATCAGCGTGCTTTCAATAAAATGGTTTCGTATAAAAGCCGCGTGGACCTTTTTTCCAACTACCAGAAAGATCCGCAGAATGTGGATGTCTTCATGACCAATACCCTCTCCGCCAAAGTAGCAAAGATCATTGCCTTCAGCTGGAATGTGGACATGATCTATGATGACGATGCCCGTCTCTTTGGCCCAAACAACTCTTCACCCGGACTTCAGTTCAAGTCGATCATCGGCGTAGGATTACAAGTTAAAATTTAGTCGTTAGTCGTTAGTCGTTAGTAAATACAGGGTTTTCTTTGTACAAGTTCAAGGAGATACTCAATTTCTTTTGACAAATCCGACTACTGACTATCGACTACCGACTACCAACTATCTTTGCCGCTATGGGACAAAAGAAATTAGTCCGGTTTGCCGAACTGGAAACCTTTAAAAATGTACTGCAGTTTCCTGAAAACACGCCTGGCACCTGGCATTCGTTTTTTGGCAATCAACACCCGATCACACTGGAACTGGCCTGCGGAAAAGGCGAATATGCGGTGGGACTGGGTCAGTTATACCCTGACCGGAATCTGATTGGGGTAGACCTGAAGGGTAACCGGATCTGGGTGGGCGCCAAAAAGGCGATTCAGCAAAAGCTTGATAATGTGGCCTTTCTGCGTACACAGATCGATAAAATCGCGGAATATTTCGCCCCGGGTGAAGTGGATGAGATCTGGATTACTTTTCCCGACCCCCAGTTAAGGTTCTCCAAGGCCAAAAAACGGCTGACCCACCCTAAATTTCTACGGCTCTACCAACAATTCCTCGCTCCCGGTGGTTGTATACATTTGAAGACCGATAGTCCGGATCTGTACCGATTCACAAAAACAGTGATTGGTCTGTACGGATGCCCGCTGCTCGATGATACAGACAATGTATATGCGGCGGAAAAGGTGTCGGATGAACTGAACATTAAAACCCATTACGAATCACTCGATATTGCCGGAAGTAACCGGATTCATTATCTCCGATTTGGATTACCTGCCGACCTGGGTAACAAAGAAAAAGACGGGATACTGAAAGAAATACTACTCAACGATGAAAGACCTGACTGAGGGCCTGCATTATTACTGGAGCGAAGATGGGTTGATCGTGCTCACCGAACAATACCATCTGGAAAAAGGCTATTGCTGTGGCAATGGCTGCCGGCATTGCCCTTATGATTTTGAAAATGTACCGGAGCCCCGACGTTCAGAATTGGCCGAACAACGGGAAAATAATCCTCCTGCGTACCGGCCATAAAATTTCCGCTCTTATTTTGATTGATCGCAGGCGATTTGCCGGTTTTCATAAAACACTCCTACGGAGTGAAATACAGATCTCTTTTTGCCGATGTTTTTTTGCTACCAATAATACACCCCTAACGGGGTGAAACGGACTACTTACTTCGTGTTGGAGCTACCGACAATGCACCCCTAACGGGGTGGAAGCGCATTTACCATCAATAGAGTTTTTCATAAAAAAGAATTTCCCTTATACCCGACAATTGGTGGCATTCCTACCTCTCCACTGGAATGTACTGTCAATTATTTAGCCATCGGAATTACGACATTGCCATTTAAACCCATTAGGGGACATTATCGGTAGAAGAATCATCAGAAACACGAGATCCCCGTTTCACCCCGATAGGTGTATTATTGGTAGAAAATTCACCATAAACATGACATTCCCATTTCACTCCGTTAGGGGTGTATTATTGGTAGAAAATTCACCATAAACATGACATTCCCATTTCACCCCGTTAGGGGTGTATTGTCGGTAGAAGAATCATCATAAATACGACATCGCTTTTTCACCCCATTAGGGGTGTATTGTGATGTCCGGCAGAAAAGATTCACCCGGCCGTTTTATGTTTATCCGGCATTTGTTATCTTCAATACATGGCCACTAAAAAATCAAGCACACCACTTAAAAAGATAAAACCGTCGGGTACAACAGATGACAACTTCTTTTCCCTGGTGTATGAAGTAGCACGGCAGATACCCAAAGGACGTGTTACCTCTTATGGCGCTATAGCCGCAGCCCTGGGTACTAAATCTTCTGCCCGTATGGTTGGCTGGGCTATGAACGGTTGTCACCGCGTAAAACCCAAGGTTCCTGCTCACCGCGTGGTCAACCGCAATGGAATGCTGACGGGTAAACATCACTTCAATCCGCCTGGTATCATGGAAGAGTTATTGAAAAAAGAAGGTATCAAAGTGAAGAATGACCAGGTGCTGGAGTTCAAAAAGTTGTTCTGGGACCCGGTGGAAGAATTGCAGTTTTGATTAAACTGCTAACGACTTATTTCCTATTTTTCCGGCCTAAACTTTATCACCGCTTATGTCTTCTCCATTAAACCCGCTTACCAAAGGTCAACAGGAATTCTGTACCTGGACCGGCATATTTGGCGTGCTGATTGCCAGCGCCACCCTGATCCAGCATATGGTTTTCATGATTCCTAATATACTCACTTACCTGATGATCCTGCCCTACCTGTTCATCATATTTTCGTTTACCATGCTGGCTGCTCAGAAAGTGGCAGCCTCGGTATTACTAATCATCAGTACCGTTTTTGCACTTTTAATTGCTGTACTGTTAATACTCAGCGGGGCCTTTTCACCGGTTGTTGTAATACTGTTGATTTATAGTATTGTTGTTACAAGCTATCTGTACTTAGAAAATATTCAGGAAAAACTCAGGCGTAAACAGGCGCTGCAACGGGCGGAAGAGGATTTGTGGAAAGGGAAGATCTAGTCGGGAGTCAGGAGTCGGCAGTCAATACACCTCCATAGAACTTGTAACTTAATTAACCAACTGTTACTCGTTTTACTTGATCCCCCTTCTCGCTTCTAGCGTCTTGCTTCTAGCTTACTCAAACATAATATGGGCTGATCATCCAGTACACCACCACCCCGGTTACGGCTACATAAAACCAGATAGGCCAGGTGATGCGGGCGAGTTTTTTGTGTTGCGGCCATTCACCGATCAGGGCACGATAGGCAGTAAATAAAATGAACGGCAGGATAAGTCCGGCCAGCGGAATATGTGTAAATAAAACCAGGTAGTAAATCGTTCTGGCTATGCCTTCGGCTCCGAATTTTGTTTCACCGGCAAATAAGTGGTGACAGATATAGCTTACAAGAAAAAGAACGGAAAGGACCATGGCCGTCATCATCAGTCCTTTATGAAGCTGGTACTTTTTGGATTTAACGGCCAGCAAGGCAGCGACCAGTAATACCGCAACTGTTGAATTGATAATCGCATTGATCTGGGCGAACACATGTACATCAAATCCGAGGTCTACTTCCAGTTTAACCCGGCCGAGTACCGTCACCGCCACAAATACGATGATTGAAAACAACCAGATCAGTGTTTTTGCTTTCTTGTCATTCTTGGTCCATACAGCCTTAAGCATTGTTCGTTTTTTTCTTATTCAGGAAATAAAGTAACAGAAATACGCCGAGAATGGCCACCAGG
>CAZLRY010000328.1:0-4080 GCA_964561675.1 uncultured Chitinophaga sp. | reverse complement strand
AAGAAGAGATCCGCTTACGGAAAAATCTGCTGGAAGGATCCGGAGATAACGCCACACATGCCCGTTTGCTTAGTCGATACTTATGGTAGCATTGTCGAGCACCCGTCCACGTTCAGTGCGTATCATCCGGGCCGGGAATTTCTGCACCACGATATAATCGTGTGAAGCCATTACCACCGCTGTGTTGTAATCCTTCGCGATCTGGAAGATCAGGTGCATGATCTCATCGGAGGTTTCCGGATCGAGGTTACCGGTAGGCTCATCCGCCAAAATCAGTTTGGGAGAATTAAGCAAGGCCCTGGCTATATCGATACGTTGTTGTTCGCCACCACTCAGTTCAAAAGGCATTTTGAACCCTTTTGATTTCAGCCCCACTTTATCGAGTACATCGGCGATCTTCTCATTCATCAGTTTTTCGTCTGTCCAGCCGGTAGCCCGGAGTACGAACTTCAGGTTATCATTCACATTCCGGTCGGTAAGCAACTGAAAATCCTGAAACACCACACCGAGGGTCCGACGCAGGTAAGGTACTTTTTTCCAGTCAAGGCCTTTCAGGTTGAATCCGGCTACCGTCGCCTCCCCTTCTTTGAGTTCCAGTTCACCATACAGGGTCTTGAGCAGACTGGATTTTCCGGTACCGGTCTTTCCGACCAGGTACACAAATTCTCCTTTGTTAACCGTCAGATTCACCTCCTGTAAGATGAGGTTATTGCCCTGATATATATTGGCGTTTTTCAGTTCTATGATTGGCTCAGACATCTGTTAATGGGTTTCCTGCAAAATAAAGCAAACTCAGCCTTAAAAAGCACAAAATTTTACTTTAACTAAATTTTTAGTTGTTTAACTAAATAATTAGTTTTAGCTTCACTTCATCAAATTGCAATTATGAAAGCATTGACTAAGGCAGAAGAACAGATTATGCAGGTATTATGGAAACTGGATCAGGCCTTTCTCCGGGAGATCGTGGACGAGATGCCGGTGCCCAAACCGCACCAGAATACGGTGGCCACCCTGCTGAAGATATTGGTGGAAAAAGAATTTGTGGCGGTGGAAGTCCTGGGCCGTCAGCATCGGTATTCACCACTGATCTCTAAAGAAGACTATTCGGGAAAGAGCATCAAACAGCTGGCGAAAAACTATTTCGAAGGCTCCTTCAGTAATGTGGTCTCTTACCTCGTAAAGGAAAATAATATTTCGGTGGATGAGCTGGAGCAATTGCTCAAACAAATTAAAAAACAGCAAAACCAGTCTAAATGAACCCATTGCTTAATTATGTGATCCAGGTGATCATTGTCTCCGGACTCCTCTACAGCTATTACCATTGGGTATTGCGGAATAAAAAATTCCACCGGTACAACCGGTTTTACCTGCTGGCTGCGGCCGGGCTCAGCGTATTGATCCCCATGCTGAATATCCCCGTCTACTTCAGTGAAGCAGAAACTGAATCCTCTATTGTGTACAATACGCTGCGTGTATTCGCCACTACTGAAACGGATGAAGCAGTTACGATCTATGCCGGTATCCCCGAAAAAGCAAGTTGGTTCACCACGACACATATCTTTCAGCTGATGTATATCACGATCGCGCTACTGGTATTACTACGAATCATTTTCTCTTTACTGAAAATCCGCAGTATTATCCGCCGTCATCACGTGGAGAAAATTGAGAATATTCATTTCCTGAATACCGATGAACCCGGTACACCTTTCTCTTTCTTCCGCTGGTTGTTCTGGAACCGGAAGATCGAACTCAACTCTGAAAAAGGCGAACAGATCTTCCGGCACGAACTCTTTCATATTGAACAAAAGCATAGTCTGGATATCATTTTCCTGGAGTTATTAACGGTAGTTGGCTGGTTCAATCCCTTCTTCCATTTAATGAAACGGGAAACAAAAGCCATTCATGAATTCCTCGCCGATCAGTTTGCCGTCACCGAAAACAACCGCTGGGACTATGCCGAGCTCCTGCTGATGCAGGTGCTGAATACCAATCAACGACTCGTTCACCCGTTTTTCCATAACCAGATAAAAAGACGTATAGCCATGATTACTTCTCCTCAAAAAACAAGTCACCAGTATTTGCGGAAACTGATGGTGCTGCCGGTAACAGCAATTGCAGTGATGCTGTTTGCTTTTAGTTACAAAAGCAATCACAGTTCCATCGCCAATACAGAACCAGCAAGCCAAAAACTGATATTAATCGATATTGGCCATGGCGGCTCAGATCCCGGTTCAATAGGGAATGATGGCACAAAAGAAAAAGACCTGGCATTATCCATTGCCCTTCATATTAAAAAATTGAATAAAAATTCCGGCTTCAAAATCGAGTTCACAAGAGAAGATGATATGTTGCCAGACCTGAAAGCAAGAATAAAAGCCGGAGAAGATAAACCATCGCTGTTTTTATCACTACACATTAACAGCTCTCCTGACAATAACAGAAACGGAATTGAAGTTTATGTACCAACTAGCGGGCACCCTTATAGCCGCGAAAGTCAGCAATTGGGATCTGCTTTACTAAATCATTTACAGACATTGTACAAGGTTGAAAATAAATTGCTGCAACGTAACAAATCTGTATGGGTACTTGAAAACAGTAATTGCCCTTCTGCACTTCTCGAAGTCGGTTATATAAGCAACAGTAATGACCTGAACTTTATCACCAAATCTGATAACCAGGTGCTGGTTGCGCAAAAAATAATTTCAGCTATTTCATCATTCCTTAATAAGGATATTGGCAAAAACAGTTTACTCAACAATAATCCTGACACCACCATTAAACCAACCCGAAAAGTATCTGTGATCAATAAAATGGTACTCATCAGTGACAGCATTATTTTCCGCAGTGCCCCGCCAGAGGACCCTAAAAACAATATTCCGGAAGGCATTGTTTTTATGAATGGCAAACGGATTTCCAAAAATGAATACGCCAAAAAAACTATTCTTTGTGACAGTTTTGAATACTACGGTGCAGATGACAGAAAAGCGATCGAGTTGTATGGTCCGGAGGCCAAGGCCGGGGTGATGATCATTCATAACGGCAAAATCACAACAGATACTGAATTTGAATTAAAAGAAGCAGATAAACCTGAGGCAGATAAAATCTTTGACAAAGTAGAAATCGAAGCTTCCTTCCCCGGCGGTTCAAGTGCCTGGCGCAGATACCTGGAAAGAAACCTGGATGCGAGTATCCCGGAAAAACAAAAAGCACCTGCAGGCAATTATACCGTGATTATTCAGTTTGTAGTAAACCTGGACGGTACAGTGAGTGATGTACGTGCATTGACTAACCATGGCTACGGCATGGAGACGGAAGCAATAAGGGCCATCAAAAAAGGCCCCAAATGGTTACCCGCCATTCAAAATGGCCGGCAGGTAAAAGCTTATCATAAGCAACCTATAACGTACATCGTTGACAATGGTCCCAAAAAAGAAGGAACCGTTGCTGCAGGACAGGGGAAGGTCTTGAATGAAGTGGTGATGGTGAGCTATACTGAACCAACCAATCCAACGTTCCCCGGCGGCGATTCCGCCTGGAAAAAATACCTTGCTGCAAATGCCAATGGCACGGTAGCTACTACTAATGGGGCTCCTGAAGGACAATACAAAACCAGAGTGCAGTTCATTGTTCACCCGGATGGACACATCTCTAATATAACCGCTTTGACCCAATTTGGTTATGGCATGGAAGAAGAAGCTATACGGGTGATTAAAAACAGTCCCAAATGGATACCAGCTACCCGTGATGGCAACAGGGTCAGCAGCTATAAAGAACAATCAATTACGTTTGTAATTTCCGGAGAGCCGGACAGACCCAATTACCCACCGGTCATACCGGAAAATCAATCATCAACTATTCTATCTCTTAACGAACTAAAGACTATTGACGTGTACAAGCTGCTGAAATTAGCAGTGGGGACCGAAATCATCAGCTACCGGTTTTCAATAGATGTAGGTCAGAATTTAGCAGAGGTAAATAATTCAGGAAGTAAAATAAACACCAAGACCAGGAATCTGCTCGCCAACGCAAAAGCAGATAATATGATCACTATAGACATTATTCTTGTGAGGGCCTGGGACG
>CAZLRY010000327.1:0-4121 GCA_964561675.1 uncultured Chitinophaga sp. | reverse complement strand
TCGTGCTCTATGTGTCTCCTATGACTCTATGTTGCTATGTGTTTAAAATAAGCGGCGAAGCCGCCTTTTAAATCGGGCTTTTATTTGATTCCCGCTGCGTATTTGATGCCACCCAGGCAATGTTCCAGGAACAGCGGCTCCGTAAAAGAAGCATCCGTATGTCCAAGGGCGGTATAAAAGCTCCGGCCCCCATCATAGTCATGATACCAGGCCACCGCATGGTTGTCTCCGTTCTTACCCCCGGTATAACTACCCTCATCAATTTTCAGCAACGTGTGGGTGGAAGGATTGATGTTTTTAAAATTATACCACTCGTCAAAGCGCTCCCAGGTATCCGGTAGCGTGACGGTAGACAGATGTGTTTTGTTGATCCGGTAGAGACGGGCGGTCTGTTGTTTAGGATGACTCTCAAAACTGGCGCCTACCAACCCCACATACCAGGGCCAGTCATACTCTGTATCTGTAGCGGCATGAATCCCCACAAATCCTTTTCCTGAACGGATAAATTTTTCAAAAACGGACTGTTGGGTACTGTCCAGTACATTACCGGTGGTACTCAGAAATAAGATTACATCATATTGCTTGAGGTTTTTAGTCGTGAATAGCAAAGCGTCTTCTGTGGTATCAACCACATATCCATGGGAGGCACCCAACTCCATCAGTGCTTTTTTACCAACAGGGATGGAGGCATGGCGGTACCCGGTGGTTTTTGAAAATACCAGGATACGGGTTTTCTTCTTTGTAGTATATGCTGAAAGCAGTACAACGGACATGGCCGTAAACAGTAAAAGAACAGAGATACGTTTCAACATGGCAGATTAGGAGTTAGGTTTCATTTTTTTCTTCAGTTCCTGTTCGGCATACCCGAATACTTTTTTCATCAGGTCGGTCTTACGAAGTTCATATTTCGACCGTACCTGTTCCTCTTCATTGGCCACCATCAGAAACAGACCATCAATTACGCGGGCTGTTATAAAATCGGTCAGACTGTTCTCCAGCGGTTTATTGATAAAGGGAATACTGTTGTACAGGCCCGTGATATTGCTCCATTCTTTATCGGCTCCTTCCACCTTAATGGTACTGTCAACAATCGGACGGAATCCAGCCATCAGGGAAGGCTTCATGGTTGTTTTAAAATAGTCTGTTGCCGCATGCGGGTTGTCGGTGACCAGGATTTTTGCAGCGTCCTTAACAGACATTGATTTCAGTGATTCAGTAAAGGCAGGCCGGGCCACATTTACGGCGGAAGACATGGCCCGGGTAAACTTGCCGGTAACCTGATTGATGGCTTTATCAAATCCCAGATCACGCAGGGTACGTTCTATTTTTTCGGCATCTCCCGGAAAAGCAAACCGGACCAATGGATTGCCATTGGGATCGGCGAATGCATCAAAACCTTTAAACAATCCCTGGGAGAGCGCTTCCTTCAGTCCCATGGCCATTTCCAGTTCAGATGGAACGAGCCCGAGTTTTTTAAGGGTACTGCATTGTAATCCGGTTATTCCCAGCAGGAGTACCACCAAAAGTTTACGCATAGTATTTAATTAAGTTGTGGGTCGAGCGGGAAATTGATCATCATTTCAAATTCGCCTCCGAGATGGCGAAGGGCTTCTTTCCAAATCTCTTCATGTTTTTCAAGAAAGACCAGTTTCCGGTTTGCTTCCACCGTCAGCCAGGTTTTTTCTGTCATTTCTGTATTCAACTGGCCTTCGCCCCATCCGGAATAGCCAATAAAAAAGCGGATTTTTTCCGGGTTCATCCGGCCTTCTTGTAGAAGGGTGATTACTGCGTCAAAATCACCACCCCAGAAAACGCCGGGTACAATTTCCTGTCCGCCCGGAATTTCTTCCGGTAGTTGGTGGAGAAAATGCAGGGAATCTTTTTGTACCGGTCCTCCGTCAAATACGGGAATAGGATGGCCTTCCAGTTCGGGGATTAGTTCGTCCAGGGTGTTTTGTATGGGCCGGTTCAGCACAAAACCAAAACTCCCTTCTGTCTGGTGCTCGCAGAGTAAGACCACGGTCCGCAGGAAATTCGGGTCCTTCAGAAACGGGTCAGCAATCAGTAATATGCCGGATGCCGGATCAATCATAGTTCAATTTAAGGTTAAATATGATTTCAAACCAGCCCTGATTGATTTTTATTCGGGCTGAGGGAAAGCTAAACAGGACGTTAAATTGATTGTGCTGACGCCCCGGACTCAGTTCCACTGGCCAGGGCTCCGTACATTTGCAGCCTGACCATTTGCCGGATAGTGTCGTGAAAATAAACCGGATACAGTATATTACAAACCGATTGGACAAAATTTGAAACGCATATTTACCATAATCACCGTGCTGATCAGTCTCTCCCTGATCGGACTGATTCTGATCCAGGTTTCCTGGATCAATAATATGGTCCTGCTCCGCCAGGAACAGATAAAACACAGTGTGGAGGAAACCACCAAAATGGTGGGGAATGAACTGGCCCAGCACAAAGGTGGTTTTTCACCCGGCAGCACAAAGAAAGGATTGTTGAGTGATGGATTTTCGCTCGATATCTTTAAGCCGATCACCATCGGGCAACGGTTTAGTCTGGAGGACATCAGGAATAAAATCAGGAAGACCTTCATTCAGAATAAGCTCAGGAATGTGCCGTTTGAATTTGGGATTGCCTCATTCGATAAGTTTGATAATAATGTATTTGAGATTGTCTCTCCCAATTTTGTAATGGCATATGAGGACACTGTCAATAACTGGACCTGCCCGGTGGTACTGGAGGCCTTCAGTGGTACGGCCGGTGAAAACCTCACGGTCAGTGAAGTGTTGTTTGTTGTTATCCCCGATATCAAAAGCCTGGTATTAAAGGATCTCCGCTGGAGAATCATCACTTCAGTACTCTTTACCATCATTATCCTGGCGGCTTTTTACCTGACTGTGCGTACCATGCTCCGGCAGAAAAAACTCGGCGAGATCAAGAACGATTTTATCAATAATATGACGCATGAGTTTAAAACACCGATTGCCACTATTTCACTCGCGGTGGATGCCATGCGGAACGATAAAGTGATCAGTGATAAGGATAAACTCCGCTATTTCAGTGGTATTATCAAGGAGGAGAACCAGCGGATGAACCGCCAGGTGGAAACCATCCTCAAAGCCTCACAGCTGGAAAAACAGGAAGTGGACCTGAACCTGAAGCCGGTGAATGTGCATGAGATCATTAAAGACGTGGTGGATAATTTTGCGTTGCAACTCGAGAGCAAGAATGGCAAAGTGGACCTCTTGCTCAATGCCACCAATGACCTGATCGAAGCCGATGAAGTTCATTTTTCGAACCTGGTCAATAACCTGGTGGACAACGCGGTGAAATATGCCCGCGACAATACCCCGCCACATATCCGGATCAGCACCCAGTCGGGCAGTAAATACTTCACTTTCCGTATTGAAGACAATGGGATCGGGATGAACCGTGATACTGTAAAACGCATCTTCGAACGTTTCTACCGGGCCCATACCGGCAATGTGCACAATGTAAAAGGCTTTGGTCTCGGATTGAGCTATGTAAAGACCATGGTGGAAGCCCATCACGGCGAAATTAAAGCTGAGAGTACGCTGGGGAAAGGCAGTGTTTTTACAATTGATATTCCGTTGAAGAGGGGATAAGTGGATGTATATATTGTATGGATATAACGGAAGGTATAATCCTGTAATGCCGCAAGTATGACGCACGTTAAACTATTTCTGACTTCCTTACTTTTTGGCCTCTCTGTATCAGGACAAACTGAAATCCAACTAATTTTAAAAGGGGCAGAAAATCACCGCATTGATAAAGTGGACGCTTTTGATTTGAGCCAGGTGGAAATTTATAAGTATAAGTTTAAGGATACATTGTTACTCCGTTTCAAAAAGAACAATATTGACTGTTATAATATCCGGTACCATGAGAATGGGAAAATGTATAGACAGCAAATCTGGCTTGATCCTGGAAATGTTACAATCAAAGCCCATATTGGCGATGACAATCTGGTCATTGATACCGTTCTGAATTCCCCGTTTTATTACCAGGTTGCTGATTTTAATGAAGAGTACAGGACTTTATTAAAAAACCGGGACAGTACCGGTTTAAATACTTTTTTGCTA
>CAZLRY010000326.1:0-4134 GCA_964561675.1 uncultured Chitinophaga sp. | reverse complement strand
TGTAATGTCCCCAATTTTTAAAAAAACTACCTTCACCACATCAAAAAAAAAAATCATGAAACTATTCCTTACTTCTTTTCTTTGCCTTATCCTCATTGCCGCTCATTCACAAACCGTTGATGAAATTATACAGAAACATGCGGCCACAATGGGTGGTCTGGATGCCATGAACAAAGTCAGCTCCTTTAAAATTACGGGCACTGTTACAGCCCAGGGGAATGAACTCCCGATTACCACCCAGGTCATTAATGGAAAAGCTTCCCGCAATGAAGTGGAAGTAATGGGACAATACATTATTACGGTTTATGATAACGGGAAAGGCTGGACCATTAACCCATTTACCGGAGCTTCTGAAGCTACAGATATTACAGGCACCCAGCTGGCGGACTATAAAAGCCAGGCCTCACTCGCCAGCAACCTGGCAGACTATAAAAACCGGGGGCACCAGCTGGAATCCGTAGGACAGGAAGATGTGGATGGGATAAAATGTTTTAAGCTGAAACTGACCACTAAAGATGATAGCAAAATCACTTACTATTTTATTAATGCAACCGATTATGTGCTGGTCAAAGCCGCCACCAAACGGGACATGCAGGGCGAGGAAGTAGATGCCGAAACGTTTTATTCAGACCTGAAAGACTTCAATGGTATAAAATACTTTATGACCCGCATTCAGAAAGTGAATGGCGAGGTTTTCTCTGAAATGCATGTAGATAAATTCGAATTGAACGTGCCGGTCGATGAAGCCATTTTTAAGAAGCAATAAAAATTGTTTTGAGAAAAAAAGGCTGTTTCGAGAACGAAACAGCCTTTTTTATTTTCCGGAATAAAAATCAATATTTTACCTATGAACCAAACGCAGGCAACCCTTCCAGCGGGTGAAGCGACGCCCCTTGTTTATGCCATCCAAATCCATTGGAACCATTCGTAATCACCAGGTAGGTAACCGGTATGCTGATATTGTAGCGGAGTACCTGTTCTAATACCGCCTGGTCCAGGGGTATTTCCGGAGCCTTGCATTCCACCATCATCCAGGGCAAATGATCCGTATTGTAAATCAGGATATCAAAACGGCGGTTCATCTCACCAAACCGGAATTCCTTTTCTACGGCAATCAGCGATAAGGGATACTTCATTTCCTGTACCAGGTATTGCAGGAAATTCTGACGCACCCATTCTTCGGGGGTGAGTACCAGCCATTTTTTCCGGAATGTATCAAATATGAACTCCTTCCCTGCTTCACTTTTTATTCGAAATGCAGGTTCAGGATAACGGATGTGTATCATGGCTCAAATGTAAAGGGTTTTTGACAGTTGCCCGTTCAGAGCGGGAATTCAGCGGTGTCCGGTTAATTGTTTAAATTCGCTTATGAAGACAAAAGAGGAAATCGTCCACAACTGGCTGCCCCGTTATACCGGGGAGCAATTGGAAAATTTCGGGGAGTATATCCTGCTGACCAATTTCAGCAATTATGTAACCATGTTTGCCGAATGGAACAAGGTACCTGTAGTTGGTGAAGGCAAACCGATGCAATGCGCCACGGCAGGAAATATCAGTATCATCAATTTCGGAATGGGCAGTCCCACCGCCGCCACAATCATGGATCTCCTCACGGCAATCGACCCCAAAGCCGTTTTATTTCTTGGTAAATGCGGGGGACTCAAGAAAAGAAACAAGCTGGGGGACCTTATCCTGCCGATTGCAGCGATAAGAGGCGAGGGTACATCAAATGATTACTTCCCCGCAGAAGTGCCGGCATTACCCGCCTTCGCCCTCCAGAAAGCGGTATCCACCACGATCCGTGATTATGAGGTGGACTATTGGACCGGCACCGTGTATACCACCAACCGCCGGGTATGGGAACACGATGAGCCTTTCAAAGAGTACCTGCAAAAAGTAAGAGCTTATGCCATTGATATGGAAACCGCCACCATATTCACCGTTGGCTTCTATAATAAAATCCCAACCGGTGCACTCTTACTGGTCAGTGATCAACCCATGATTCCGGAAGGCGTAAAGACAGAAGAAAGTGATAAGAAAGTAACCGCCAGTTTTGTGGAGAATCACTTAAAGATCGGGATTGACTCACTGAAACAACTGATTAATGACGGGCATACCGTACGTCACCTGAAATTCTGAAACCCTTGATGCAGCCCCTGCTCCGGATAAATAATCTCAGTATTGATTTCAGTACCGATACGGGCGTGATCCAGGCATTAAAGGATATAAACATCACCGTTAACCGGGGGGAGATTCTTGCATTGGTTGGCGAATCCGGTTCCGGCAAATCAGTTACTTCACTTTCAATCCTTCAGTTACTCCCTTCTCCGCCGGCCATATACCGGTCAGGTGAAATTCTTTTTTCTGAAGACGGACAATCAGCCATCAACCTCCTTCAACGGGACCGCTATGGGCTGCAGGATATCCGGGGAAATAAAATCGCGATGATTTTTCAGGAGCCGATGACTTCCCTGAACCCGGTTCTGACCTGTGGCAACCAGGTCATGGAAGCACTGTTGTTACACAAAAAAGGAACAAAGTCCGAAGCGAAAAAACGAACCATCGCCTGGTTTGAAAAAGTTAAGCTGCCGGATCCTGAGGGCGTTTTCAACCGATATCCGCACCAGTTAAGCGGCGGACAAAAACAACGGGTGATGATTGCCATGGCCATGTGCTGTGAACCTTCCCTCCTGATTTGTGATGAGCCCACCACTGCCCTGGATGTAACCGTACAGAAAACCATTCTTGAACTTATCAAAGAATTACAACAGTCATCCGGAATGGGGGTCATCTTCATCACGCATGATTTAGGCGTGGTCGCAGAGATTGCCAACCGTGCCGCCGTCATGTATAAAGGTGCTATCGTGGAACAAGGCACGACGGAACAGTTATTCCATACGCCTGCTCACCCCTATACCAAAGCCCTGCTGGCTTGCCGGCCCGTGAATCATCAACGAGGTCAACGGCTTCCCGTAGTGGCCGACTTCATGGAACCTGGCCAGGTTCAGTCAGTAAAATCTGTCCCTCTTCCAGTAAAAGAAATTAAACCTGAAATTTTATTAAGTGCAGAAAGGCTATCGGTATGGTTTCCGGTAAAGAAAAATATGCTGGGAAAAGCCCTGCTCTATAACAAAGCAGTCGACGAAGTTAGTTTTGAGGTTTATAAAGGCGAAACGCTCGGACTGGTTGGAGAAAGCGGTTGTGGCAAGACCACCCTTGGCAGGGCACTGCTCCGCCTGATCGAACCAACCGCGGGAAAAATCATTTATAATCAGACGGACCTGACCGCCCGGAAAAAAGAAAGTCTGAAAGAACTGCGGAAAGAAATACAAATTATATTCCAGGACCCCTACTCTTCGTTGAATCCAAGGCTGACGATCGGGGCCGCCATTGCCGAGCCGATGAAAGTGCATCAGTTGCATGCAACCGACAAACAAAGGAAGGATAAAGTGGTGGAGTTACTGGAAAAAGTAAACCTGCGTCCGGAACACTTCAACCGTTACCCGCATGAATTCAGCGGCGGTCAGCGGCAACGGATCGTGATTGCCAGGGCGCTGGCCCTCAACCCTTCCTTTATCGTTTGTGACGAATCCGTATCGGCCCTGGATGTAAGTGTACAGGCACAGGTGCTGAACCTGCTGAACGATCTGAAAAGAGAATTCGGCTTTACCGTGATTTTTATATCCCATGATCTTTCAGTGGTACGGTATATCAGCGACCGGATCATGGTGATGAATAAAGGCCGGATAGAAGAAAGCGGGGCCGCAGATGAAATCTACCTGCACCCCCGCTCTGCCTATACGCAAAAACTGATCTCCTCCATTCCAAAAGGAATCGTCACCGGCTGAGCTTAAATTCAGGCTCATTAAAATTCATCCCGTAATCGCGGTTGTAGTTATTGTTATAAAACCGCATCGCACTTTCGCGTCGTTCATATATCATCTTTTTCAGTTCTTTCTGCATCTGCACTTTCATGGCTTCTCCGGTGCTGGCTTTTTCATCCGTAAACCGGGTGAAATCATACTGATAAGCACGCGCCCAGCGTTGAATCTTTCGACCTTCAAAATAACTTGTTATCAGCTGAAGAGAGTCCTTAAATTCAAATTCCCTTGGGTTTTCAGGTACCAGGCCCAC
>CAZLRY010000325.1:0-4143 GCA_964561675.1 uncultured Chitinophaga sp. | reverse complement strand
TGTACTGGGTATCACACAGCCTGCAGGCCTGTTGCTGACCAGCAGCAGCGGAACAACCGGGGCGAATAATACCGTTAACAGTGATTTTAGTAGCAGTACCGGAAAAACCGGACTGGTGAGTAGTGGAACCGCCGGCAGCCAGGTAAAAGGAATCGATGCTGGTTTTGTTACTCAACCCGCAGCCAGTGCCGTTATCGGCGACCGTGTTTGGCTGGATATCCCGGGTGGTACGGCCGGAGTACAGGATGCCACTGAACCCGGAATTGCCGGAGTTACGGTTAATCTTTACCGTGATAGTAATGGCGACGGATCGATCAGTGGAGCTGAAGCTGCCACGCCATTCAGTACAACTGTTTCGGACGCATACGGGCATTATATTTTTAACAATCTTACTGCCGCCGTAAGTACGGGCAGTCTGTACCAGGTGGAGTTTGTGTTGCCTGCCGGCTATACCCGTACTACTGCCGATCAGGGTGCCGATGATGCAGTTGATAGTGATGCCGATGCCACAACAGGGCGTACCATTGCTTATCGATTACTTCCCGGTCAGCGCAATCTCTCACTCGATGCGGGACTTGTGCTGTCTTCTCCTGCCGGAACTTCAAGGATTGGTGATAAAGTCTGGTTTGATGCCGATGCGGATGGTGTACAGGATGCCACCGAGCCAGGCATCGCTGGTGTTACCGTTACTTTGTATAATAGCAGCGGTACAGCAGTTGCAAGTACTACGACAGATGCAAACGGCAATTATCAGTTTGTACAACTTGCTGCCGGAAGTTATAGTGTTGGTTTCAGCAATCTTCCTGCAGGTTATAGCTTTATTCCCATCTGGTCTACCGATGATGCAAATGCCACGAACAGTGATGTAAACCCCGGAACGGGTAGAACAGCGCTGATCAGCCTCAGTGCAGGCGAAAATGAAACAGATGTGGATGCCGGTTTATATGCAGGTATTGCAGCAGGACTTGGTTCCATAGGAAATAAAGTATGGTATGATATTACAGGCGGAACGTCCGGTGTGCAGGATGCCGGTGAAACAGGCGTGCCCGGTGTAACAGTCAGTCTGCTGGATGCTGGAGCGGATGGTATTGTGGGTAACGGGGACGATGGCAGTACCCGCAGCACGATCACCAATGCAAAAGGAGAATATATTTTTACCGATCTGCCTGCGGGTAATTATGCTGTTCAATTCAGCACATTGCCGGCCTCTTATACTGCAACTACACAAAATGCCGGTGCTGATGATACCCGTGACAGCGATGGTGGTGCCATTGGTACAGGTGGAGCACCTGCCGGTGCTTCGAGAACGGCCGTATTGAGTCTCACAGAAGGGGAGGATAATATGTCAGTGGATCTAGGACTTGTGCCTCCCGCAGGTACCAACTCATTGGGCAACCTGGTATGGTTTGATGCCAATAATGACGGATTACAAGCTGGTGAACAGGGGATGACCGGTATACTGGTTACTTTATACAACGGAAGCGGTACAGCGGTGGCAACAACCGTTACGAATGAAAATGGTGAATACCTTTTCAGCGGTCTTGCTGATGGAAGTTATAGCGTGGGCTTTACGAATCTGCCTGCAGGATTTGATTTCAGTACTCCTTCCGCTACTAATGATGCAACGGGAAGTGATGCCAACCGCGCTACAGGACGCACAACGACTGTGACTCTCAATGCTGGTAACCGTAATGACCGTACACTGGATGCCGGTCTCATCAGTACAAGGGCCGTCATTGGAAATTATGTTTGGCTTGATACAGATGGGAATGGTATCCAGGATAATGATGGCTCAGAACCTCCGGTTCCGGGAGTTACCGTTACCGTGTATCGTCCCGGATTCGGTCCCGATGGTATTGCCGGTAACAGCGATGATGCCTTACCGGTAGCGAGTATGATCACCGACCAGAATGGTGAATACCGTTTTGGTAATCTGCTGCCTGGCGATTATCAGTTGGAGTTCGGTACCCTGCCAGCCGGACTTGTATTCACTGCCAATGATGCAGGTGGCGATGATGCACTCGACAGCGATGCCAACCCGGCGACAGGTCTTACAGGAACCATTACACTGAGTGCCGGTGAAACGGACCTTTCTGCTGATGCCGGATTATTTAAACCCAGAGCTGTAATTGGTAACTATATCTGGTCCGATTCAAATGGCAACGGTATTCAGGATCCGGATGAGCGCGGCTTTGCCGGTGTGCTGATTACCTTGTTTAATAACCTTGGCGTGGCAGTAGCGGCGACCATAACAGATGCTCAGGGCTGGTACCAGTTCCCTAATGTAGCCCCCGGCACTTACAGTATGCAGTTTACCAACCTGCCTGCTGCTGTCACATTTACCACAGCGGACGCTGGCGGTGATGATGCAGCGGACAGCGATGTATCCGGAGCTACCATCCCTGGAATTACAGTAAGCACTACCACTACTAATCTCACTTTTGATGGTGGCCTGCTCAATGCCGTAACACTTCCTGTATTTATTCAGGCATTTACGGCAGTGCCTGCCGGTCAAACGGTACAGCTCAAATGGAAAGTATCAGAAGAACAACTGGTGGCCGCCTATATCGTGGAGTATAGTTCGGATGCCAGCAACTGGACTGTATTAGGTAGTGTAGCGGCAACGGGGGCTGAGCAGTATAGTTACCTGCACCTTTCACCCATAAAAGGAGCCAACTTTTACCGTATCAGAGTGGTGGATGCAGATGCTTCTTACAAATTCACCGAAGTGAGGAGTGTATATCTGCAAAAAGGCAACTCGCTCCTCGTTTATCCCAACCCTAGTGTCAACGGATTGGTGTATGTACGTTTACCTGAACAGATCGTTGGGAAAGGTGTTACGATAACGGTTTATGCGCTGAATGGTCAACAGGTAACCCGTGTTTACCTGGCAGCGGCCGGACAAACAGAACAACTGAAGTTGAATGGTTTGGCAAACGGCCAGTATATCCTTCAGTTAAAGGCCCCTGCTGCCGGATACAGCGAAACCAGCCGGCTCGAAGTGATGAAGTACAATAGTACTGGATAAACGTATAAAAGGGTTGTACAGATTGTACAGCCCTTTTTCATTTACTGCAGCTGTATCCCGTGGATTTATCCGTAGCGGTTCGGAAATTCACGTAGTCCGACGAAGTATATCCACGGAGAATTCCGGGGAAAATGATTATTTTTTCTACTTCCCGGATTAAACTTTATTTTCTTTATATATTGATAATCAACAGATTAATTTATTACTTAGTAATATTACTACAGCATTTACGGTATTTTTTACGAAAAAATGCGTGAAATACTTGCAAGTAAAAAAACTGCGTATTATGTTTGTGTCAGAATCGAACAAATCCTAAGAAAACAATCGAAATCCGACCCTGAAACTACTTCACTCAAAACGGGATAATACTCCCGGTACGTTTCAACTCACATTTTACGGGTTTCATTGCAATCTGAAGTTAGTCCGATCTACACCCTACTAATTAATCTGTAAACCTGAGCAATGAAAACATCTTTACCCTTTTTAAATTTCCGTAAGTACTTCGTACTGGTTACCCTGATTCTTGTTACCGGATTGGCAACAATGGCGCAGTCTGGCCAGGTAGGCGGTTCAGTCAATCTTAAAAACGGATTGAAGTTTGAAAACCCTCAGCTGGTAGGGCCAGGGGGAAATGATCTGCAATTGAACGCAGAATACTTTTTTTCATCTGTAAATGATACGACCGATGCGATTGTTCGTATTGACAGCCTGGTAAACGGGGCAAAGGTGAATAAAATAGATGATAACTCAAATGGTGTTGGTTACAAGACGGCCTTTCAGCCGGCCGTGCAGAATGGCAATACCAGTGGCATCTCTTACGCCGTGTTTTCTTTCCGGTTCTACAAAAAAGGCACCAATCAACAAATTTCCCTGCAGGAGGTATTTGCTACAGCCATTGACCTTGATGGAAATAATTCCCTGAAAGAGTATGTAAAGATCAATATGGGGACTGCGCCCGCCATGAACTATATGACGTTAAGCACTGATATTTCTGTATCTCAAAATGGTCATACAATTATTGGGCAGAATACGCTGGGAATTGAAAGAAACGGGATTGATACAGCCTATTATAATAATATGTTTACGGTAAACAATACTAATGTATCAACTTTTTC
>CAZLRY010000324.1:1691-4180 GCA_964561675.1 uncultured Chitinophaga sp. | reverse complement strand
AGGGACAGGCATCGCCGCAACCCATCGTCACCACCACATCAAAGGGCGCAAAGGCTTTTACTTCATCCAGGCTCTTGCTGTCATGTGTGCTGAGATCATATCCCAGTTCTTTCATCGCTGCAATCGCCTTCGGGTTTACGATACCCGATGGTTTGGATCCTGCACTATAAGCCTCCACCTGGTCGCCACCGAGGATATTTGCAAAAGCCTGGCTCATCTGGCTGCGGTTACTGTTTTCGATACAAACAAAGAGAAGTTTCTTCTTCATGCTTTCGTTGATTTGAATTTATGTTGTTGAGCGAGTGCAAAGCGCACAAGTAAGATCAGTACGGGTACTTCGATCAGCGGACCGATCACCGCAGCAAAAGCAGCCGGTGATGCAATCCCGAATACCGAAATGGCGACGGCGATTCCGAGTTCAAAATTATTTCCTGCCGCAGTAAATGCCAGGGAGACGGATTTCGGGTAATCGGTTCCAGCTTTTTTCGACAGAAAGAAGGCCGAAAAAAACATGATGGCAAAATAGATGCTGAGCGGGATGGCGATCAGTAAAACATCACCCGGAATTTGTACGATCAGTTTTCCTTTCAGGCTGAACATTACGAGTATGGTGAATAATAAAGCTATTAACGTGATCGGACTGATGGCCGGGAGGTAGCGGTTATTGAACCAGTCTTCGCCCTTCCATTTGATCAGTACATACCGGGAAATCAATCCGGCCAGGAAGGGAATGCCGAGATAGATAAACACGCTTTGCGCCACATCGCCGATGGTAATATTGACTTCATATCCTTTCAGTCCGAGTAAGGGCGGCAGTTTGGTGATAAAAATCCAGGCATAGAGACTATAAAAGAGTACCTGGAAAATGCTGTTAAACGCCACCAGTCCGGCGGCATAGAGCCGGTCGCCTCCGGCGAGATCATTCCAAACGATCACCATGGCAATACAGCGGGCGATCCCGATCAGGATCAGTCCGGTCATATAGCCAGGATGATCACGCAGGAAAACAACCGCGAGCAGAAACATCAGGATGGGTCCCACGATCCAGTTCTGAACCAGGGAGAGTCCCAGAATTTTTTTATTGGCAAAAACTTTTGGCAATTCTTCATACTTCACTTTCGCCAGGGGCGGATACATCATTAGTACAAGACCTATGGCAATCGGAATATTGGTACTGCCGGATTTAAAAGAGTTGATAAATCCCTCAGCCGAGGGAAAAAAATAACCAATGGCCACCCCCACTCCCATAGCCAGGAAGATCCAGAGTGTGAGGTAACGATCGAGGAAGGAGAGTTTTTTCAAAGCAGGGAGGTTTTGATAGTAGAAAAAGGTTTAAAGAAGATTATTGGTTATTGGGGTCGCATATAGCAGAAAAAGGCTTAAAGAAAATTATTGATTATTGTGGTCGTTTAAAGCAGAAAGAGAGTTAAAGAAAGTTATTAATTATTGAGGTCGTTTAAAGCGGAATGAGAAATAAAGAAGATTATTGATTATTGTGGTCGTTTATAATAACTGAATTTCTCTGATGAATTATTAAATAATCATACAACAGACTCACTCTGCTTTAAACGACTCCAATAATTAATAATCAATAATTTTAAACCAGCTACTATGAACGGCCTCAATAATTCTTCCTAACAGCATCCGCTTCCCGGCGTACAACACTCAGCCGGTTTTTCCGCGTAAACCGTAACGGAGAAGATCCCCGTCTTACCTGCTTTAAAATCTTCCAGTTCTTTGGTGCCGAGATAGTTGTTGAGGATATCATCGGGGATCACGATTGGTTTTTCTTTCTGAACGGTGATATTTTTAAAACCATTCTTTTCGATCAGCCCGAGATAATCCTGTTTCTGGATGGCGCCTGACACGCAGCCCGCATACATTTCCGCGTCTTTCTGTAAAGCTTCCGGCAGTTCGCCCATCAGTACCACATCAGAGATACTGAAGTGACCGCCGGGTTTCAGTACGCGGTAAATTTCGTTGATCACGCCGTCTTTGTTGGGAACGAGGTTCAACACACAGTTACTCACGATCACGTCGGCTACGTTGGAGGTCACGGGCATTTTTTCAATATCGCCCTGGCGGAATTCTACATTATTAAAACCCCTTTTCTCTGCATTGGCCCGGGCCTTATCAATCATGGCCGGGGTGAAATCGATCCCGATTATTTTTCCGGACTCGCCGGCTTCTGCACGGGCGATAAAACAATCGTTGCCAGCCCCGCTTCCGAGGTCGATCACGGTATCACCGGCTTTTATTTTCGCAAACTGCGTTGGTAATCCACAGCCGAGTCCCAAATCCGCATCCGGGTTATACCCTTCCAGTTCGGTATAATCATCACTCATGATATTATACACTTCGGTAGAGCAGCAGCCCGATCCGCAGCAGGAGGACTGGTTGGTTTCCTTGTCCTGTAAGGCGATTTCGCTGTATTTCTGTTTTACGATTTCTTTGAGTTGTTCATCGGTTTGCATGATGATATAGTTTTA
>CAZLRY010000324.1:0-1591 GCA_964561675.1 uncultured Chitinophaga sp. | reverse complement strand
TCTGTTTTACGATTTCTTTGAGTTGTTCATCGGTTTGCATGATGATATAGTTTTAGGAATTAATTTTTTTTCTTCTTTCGTCCGCCTTCGATACGTCCCGCATTTGGATTTTCACCAGCCTTGTATTTTTTCATTAGCGGGATTACTCAGTCTGACACGAACATTTCGTTTATTAATAAATTTGGTTTAATCAGCTTTCAAATCTTTTATGCACCAGCTACTCTTCATCCTTCGAAGCGGGATGCTCGTGTCATCCTGAGTAGTCCCGCATTAGAATCTTAACAGGGTAAGAGAAGTTAGTTCATGCGGGACGTATCGAAGGGTGACAACAACTAACAACACGCCTTCTCATTCTTCACTTTCAAATGATTAAAAAGTATATTGAATTCACTGCTGAATTTTTCAAAGGCTTTCCAGTTGATGCAATAGCAGCTGCGCGGACCCTCGACGGTGCCGTTGATCAGGCCGGCGTTTTTTAATTCTTTCAGGTGCTGGGATACGGTGCTTTGGGCAAGGGGCAGTATATCCACGATCTCTCCACAGATACACTCATTCCGCTGCGCCAGTATTTTCAGGATCGCGATCCGGGCAGGGTGGCTCATCGCTTTGGCGAAGGCCGCGAGGTCTTGTTCTTTCTGAGTAAACTCTTCTTTCTTGTGGAAGGCCATATTATGCGATTGATTTTTTAAAACTGCAAAAAAGGAAATGCTGAATAGTGTTGAACGGGGTAAGATGATTGGTATGAATACATTTTATTTTTTCAAACCAGCGGCGGATGGTGGCACTCATGCTTTCTTCACTGTATTGTTTCACCGGTAGTCCGCTGCATTTTTCAGGTCCATTCTCTGCGAAAGTCCCGATTAGCAATTTACCGCCCGGGTTGATGGCTTTTTGTGAAATGCTGAGATAGGTTTGTACTTCTATATCGGTCGTCAGGAAATGAAACGTAGCCCGGTCGTGCCAGAAATCATAGGTTCTTTCCGGTTTGAACTCAGTAATATCAGTAACCACCCATTTTATTTTGGATGCGTTCCCGCCCAGTCTTTTTTTTGCCCTTTCGATGGCGGCTTCGGAAATATCCAGTACCGTAATATCGGTAAAACCGGCCGCCAGCAGATGATCCGCCAACAAGCTGTCCCCACCGCCGATATCAATAACCGATGCTTCGTGAGGAATACCGAGTTCCTGAATAAAACGAAGGGATACTTCGGGGTTGGGCTGGTACCAGCTGACTTCATTCAGCTGTTTGGTACTGTATACTTTTTCCCAGTGTATTTTTTTGTTCATTTTTAAAATGTATATCGCAAATATACGATGAGAATTATTATTTCCAAATATTTTTTAGAAAGGGGGGGGAATGAGTAATGAGTAATCAGTAATGAGTAAGATGGGAAGCCGCTGAAAGCTCCGTAACAGCCCGAATGCGGGAACGGTGTAATATATCCACCCTTCCCGCTTTCAGAAGCCAACTTGCCTATTAGTGTTTGCCCCCCATACTCATTACTGATTACTCATTACTCATTCTTTCGGCCGTTGAACCAGGTACACCGCTTTCTGTCGGCCGCCGATATAGCGGAATCCGGTCGCATCG
>CAZLRY010000323.1:0-4190 GCA_964561675.1 uncultured Chitinophaga sp. | reverse complement strand
CAGGTATTTGCCGGTTACTTTATCAATCAGGGCTTCTTCGGTCAGGGCCATGCCAATACCACCTACCGCACCGCCAATCATCTGGCTGCGGGCGGTTTTCGGACTTACGATTTTCCCGCCATCGCCGGTACAGACTACTTTCAGGAATTCAATTGCACCGGTGGATGAATCAACCGCCACTTTTATAAAGTGTGCGGAGAATGAATTCATCGCATACTTCTGCATAACAGCAGGGTCAGGACCCGATTCTTTGATGAATTCCAGCTGTGGTTTCCCGGACGATTTAACCAGGTCTCCCAGGCTGATCTTTTTTGAATTATCCGTTTTTACATATAGCGAATCATTGCCAAAAACAAGATCAGCAGAGGTTAGGCCACTGAACAGGGAATGACCCAATGCAATTTCTTTCAGTTGTGTTTTCAGTGTTTCACAAACAATATTCACGCCACTGCCCAATGTAGAAGTGGTGGCTGAACCACCCTGTGTTGGGCCATTCGGAAATTCTGTATCTCCTAAAAGAAAGCTTATTTTTTTATGCGACATTTGCATCACATCCGCTGCGATATTTACCATGGCTGTAGCAGTTCCCGGCCCCATATCACTAACCGCACTCATTAAGGTCAGCTTTCCTTCCTGGGTCAGGATGGCTTTTACAGTGGCATTACCCCGGTAAGCACCAAACACACCACCACCCATACCATATCCGATTAATTTTCCATTCTCCGTAAGCGATCGGGGAGTAGCCGGACGGCCGGACCAGCCGATCATTTCGCGTCCTTTATCATAACATTCCCGCAGGAATTTACTTGACCAGGGGAGTTTACTCTGGGGATGTAATACCGCGTAATTTTTAATCCGGAGTTCCACCGGGTCCATATTCAGTTTATAGGCTAATTCATCCAGGATACATTCCAGTGCAAAAGCGCCACTGGCTTCACCCGGACCCCGCATCCAGGTGGGGGTGTTTACATCCAGCGGGAGAATTTTATAACTGGTGTTTACATTCGGACATTCATACAGATAATGCGAAGCGTTCACGATCCCTTCACGGTAATCTTCATAGCGGGAAGTATTGCTGATGGCATGATGGGTGATGCCGGTGAGTTTGCCTTCCTTCGTGGCACCAACCGCTATTTTCTGCCAGGCCATGGGACGATAACCGACCATGGTAAACATCTGCCGGCGGGTCAGTTGTACCCTGACCGGACGTTTCACCATTTTCGCAGCGATGCAGGCGGCCGGTACATGCGGCCAGCTGCGCAACGAAGAACCAAAAGCCCCGCCAAGGAACTTTGTGATCACGCGTACATTTTTTTCTTCGATACCAAAAAGCCGGGCCAGTTCCGATTGTGTGCCTTTCGGACCTTGTGATTTATCATAAACCAGTAGTTTGTCCTCGCTATCCCATTGGGCAATGGTGGCATGCAGCTCGATGGGGTTATGCGTTTCAACAGGCATGTAGTATTCGTTCTCCACAAATACTTCTGCCAACTTATAGGCATCGGCCTGTCCTCTCTTATATTCACCTGAGGGCTTCAGTTTGCTTTCTGTTTTACGCAGGCTGTTAAAATCAGTCTCTGCCACTTCGTTGATATATTCTGCTTTTACGAGGGAAGCGGCTTTCACTGCTTTCTCCCAGGTTGTAGCTACCACCAGTGCAATCGGCTGGCCATAATGATACACGAGGTTCTGGTGGAAGGGTTTCAATCCCCTCCATTCAAAGCCCTTCTTTTTGGGATCTTTAGCCCAGGGATTATAGCCGGGCAGGGCAGGACAGTTCAGGTGCGTGATGATCTCCAGCACACCCGGAGCATCTTTCGCTTCGTTCAGCTTGAAGTTTTTAATAGCGCCACGGGCAATGGTACTGGTGACAAATACACCATAGACCATGTTTTCGGGATGATGATCGGCTGTGTATTTAGCCCGACCGGTTACTTTGTCGATCCCATCCACGCGGTCGTCTTCGTCCGCTAAGAAATTCGTTATATATTCCTGATCCATACTGGTAAGTTGAAAAGTGCAGGTGATTAAATTTTTTGTCCGCTGTTCTTCGCCTCGCGTATCGCGGCCACGATATTAGGATAAGCCCCGCAACGGCAGATATTATCGCTCATATATTCCCGGATATCGGTTTCCGTGTTCGCCTGTCCTTCCCGGATACAGGCCACGGCCGACATGATTTGTCCGGGTGTACAATAACCGCACTGGAATGCATCATGTTTAATAAAGGCTTCCTGTACGGGATGCAGTTTGTCTCCATCGGCCAATCCTTCAATAGTGGTGATTTTTTTACCATTGTTATCCACCGCTTCCGTGAGACAGGAGTTGACCCGTTTGCCATCCACATGTACAATGCAGGCACCACAATGGCCCTGGTCGCAGCCTTTTTTAGTGCCTGTTAATCCAAGTTGTTCGCGGAGCATATCCAGCAGACTAACACCCGGATCCACTAGGACCTGGACCGTCTTACCATTTACTTCCATTTGCAGCGGCGTCTTTTCAAAAAAAGAAGCAATCGCTTCATGGTTTTCACCGGCTTTTACCACGGCAATTGGCGTGAGGCTGATAGCGGTAAGGGCAGTGGATTTTTTGATAAAGTCACGCCGGCTTTTGCCGGGACAGGAATGATCATGTTGTTCCATAGAAAAAATATATGCTTAAAGTTAGGTTATAAATGTGCACATGAAAAAATAATCAGGAGTCGGGAAAAGGAGCTGGCCGGACTTTATTCCCTTTTCGGCAAGCCGGGCTGATTGCCTACCTTTGTCCCTGTTTTTTCACCGGCTTTGACAATCAATATGAACCGAATTTACCTCGATAACGCGGCTACCACGCCCATGGACCCCCAGGTGCTGGAGGCCATGTTGCCTTACATGACTTCACATTTCGGAAATCCTTCATCTGTATATTCTTACGGCAGGGAAACCCGCCTGGCGATTGAGAATGCCCGGAAAACCGTAGCCCGTATTCTGCAGGCGAATCCCGGGGAGATCTTTTTTACCAGTGGGGGCACCGAAAGCGACAATATGGCGATTGCATCAGCGATCCATGACCTGGGATGCCGGCATATCATTACTTCAGCTATCGAGCATCATGCGGTGCTGCATACGGTGGAACATTATGATCACCGGGATGAAGTGACCATTAGTTTTGTGAAGTTGTTATCGGATGGACATATCGATCTGGAAGACCTGGAAGCTCAGCTCGCTGCCCGGCCGGAGCGATGCCTGGTGAGCCTGATGCATGCCAATAATGAGATCGGAAACCTGCTCGACATTTACGCAACCGGTGAGATTTGTAAAAAGTACAATGCCATTTTCCATTCCGATACGGTGCAAACCATCGGACATTATAAAATTGATTTACGGAAGAATCCGGTTCATTTTGCCACCGCGGCCAGTCATAAGTTTCATGGGCCCAAAGGAGTGGGGATCATTTATATTAATGATAATATCAAAATCAATCCCATCGTTTTTGGCGGGGGACAGGAGCGTAATATGCGGGCAGGTACAGAAAACCTGTATGGAATTGTCGGGTTTGCCAAAGCGCTTGAACTGGCCGATGCCAGCCATGATAAGGACAGCACTTATATTCAATCGCTAAAACAATATATGATTGAGCAACTGGAACAGCATATACCTGATGTGGCATTCAATGGTGATTATAAAGGGCAATGTTTATATACGGTGCTCAATGTGTCTTTCCCCAAGACCGAGAAATCAGAGATGATACTTTTCAGCCTGGATATGCAGGGCGTTTGTGCTTCCGGTGGCAGTGCCTGCAGCAGCGGGGCTGATATCGGCAGCCATGTGATCCGGGCCATTAACAACAATCCCAACCGGGTACCTGTGCGGTTCTCGTTCAGCAAGTATAATACTAAAGAAGAGATAGATGTTGTAGTGGAGAAGTTGAAGCAGCTGATTTAGTCGGGAGGAGGGAGTCGGGAGTAGGGAGTCGGGAGTCGGGAGTCGGGAGAAGGGAGTCGGGAGTCGGGAGTCGGGAGTCAACAGCCCTTTCTTCGAAATTTACTCAATCAATCCGTGCATATCCGTGTAATCCGTGCTTTCCGTGGCTAAAAAGTTGCGCAGCAACTTTCAATTTTCGTGTTCTTTTGTGTGTTTTTGTGGCCCCTAATTCCCCGCAGGGGATTTTAACAAATAATAATTTGGCCGTCTACGAAAAATTCGTAG
>CAZLRY010000322.1:0-4207 GCA_964561675.1 uncultured Chitinophaga sp. | reverse complement strand
TGCATTGTACTGCCCCGGCCTTTTCCCAATGCGGATACGGACAATCGCCGGACCTTGCCATCCCGATCTGTAATAACGATACGATTTACCAGGGTGCCATCAGCCCTTGCACACCGCGTTTCGTGGCTGGCTATGACGCCCAGATCTGCATCAATTACAACCCCCAGGACTATTATACAAAGAAACCCATGTGGTACCGGATCCATTGTTATAACACCGGCACTCTTCGGTTCTTCCTGAAATACAACAACCCTGGTGATTTGTATGTCTGGCAGTTGTTTGATATTACCGGTTCCACTGCCAATGCCGTTTCTACTGATCCGGCCCTGACCATCCGGGGCAACTGGGGCGATAACGGAATTGATTACAAAGGCACCGCTCCGGGAAATTTTCTATTACTGGGATGTGCTATAGGCGCTCCTGTTATACTTCCTCCATTAAACCAAATGCCCATCCTCGATGCAGGCCATGACTATTTACTACTGGTCAACCATAGTGACCTGACCACTGATTACGGTTATAAACTGGTCATCAACGGAGGCACCGCGGTGATCTCAGACAATACCCAACCCACATTGAGTAAGGCCACCGGCAGTTGCCTGTTACCACAATTAGTCGTGAAGTTTTCCAAAAGCATCAGCTGCAGCAGCATCGCCGCAGATGGCAGTGATTTTTCACTGAACTATCCGGGCGTGAATATCGTACAAGCGACATCCACAGACTGTTGGATAGGGAAAATGACCGATTCGGTAGTGCTTACACTCAGTGCCCCGCTCCCCAAAGGCAATTATAACCTCCAGGTAAAAAAGGGAACGGATAATAATACCCTGCTGGATTTCTGTAATGCCGGTATACCGGAAGGCAATTCGATCCCATTTGAATTTGGAAAAATTACTGCGATGATCGATGGCCCTGCCGTATCCTGTCCCAGCGAACTCATCCAATTCACCGACATCAGCAGCGGGGATATCAACGGGTGGGAATGGGACTTCGGAAATAATACAGTCAGTACTGCCCAACAACCCCCGGCCCAGCTTTATCCGGCGGTGATCAGCAATACAGTCCTGCAGGTGAGGCTGGTGGTTAGTGATGCCGGCAACTGCAGGGATACCGCCTATCATCCCCTTCAGCTGGTGAATAATTGTACCATTACAGTACCAGGCGGATTTACCCCGAATGGCGATGGGCTGAACGATCATTTATACCCGATGAATGCCTGGAAAGCAAGAAAACTGACCTTTTCCGTATACGACCGATCCGGACAGTTAGTCTATTTTACAAATGATAACCTGGGTAAATGGAATGGCAGTTTCAAAGGGGTCAGGCTACCCACCGGAATCTATGTATGGCTTCTTATGTATACAGATGAAACTGGCCGGAAAATTACCCGCAAGGGATTTGCCACGCTGATCAGATAATACCATCCAGGACCATAGCCACCACTATCCAACCTGTAAATACTCATCCCCTTCCACCAAACATTACGTAATTTACCAACAACACAGTCAAGGATGCCCGCATTCACAACCGGCTGTTCATTTAATTTACATCCTTAAATCACTAACGAATACCTGCTTTTATATGAAAAAGTATTTCTGGTATTTCCTGCTGCTGATCAGCAGTAACCTGTCCGCCCAGTTGCATGTTACTAACCTGCAAACTGAAAATCTGAAAGACCCCAAAGGAATCGATGCGCTGGCCCCCCGTTTCAGCTGGGAGCTTAATAGTCCCATCCGTAACACGATGCAAACGGCTTATGAACTGAAAGTGATGCTGGATAAAAAAGCCGTCTGGCAGACGGGCAAAACCAGCAGTGGCCAATCCGTTTTTATTTCTTACGCAGGAGCCACGCTGGAAAGCAACCAGCTTTATAAATGGCAGGTACGCGTATGGGATAACCAGGGCAAGAGCAGCGCCTGGAGTCAGCCGGCATTTTTTCATACCGGCTTACTTCAACCCACAGACTGGAAAGCCAGCTGGATCGAAGCCGGTTTTATGGAAGACAGTATCAATCGTCCGGCCCAATACTTCCGCAAACCATTTTCCCTGGACAAAAAAATAAAAACTGCCACGGCCTATATCACCGCCCTGGGTATGTATGAAGCCCATCTGAATGGTCAACGGATCGGCGATGCCTACCTGACACCCGGCTGGACCAGTTATAATAAACGGTTGCAATACCAGGTTTATGATGTAACAGGTTTACTGAAAGCCGGTGACAATGCACTGGGTGTAACACTGGGCAACGGCTGGTACCGCGGCTTCCTCGCCTGGGATGATCATAAAAATATTTACGGAAAAAGACCGGCCCTGCTGATGCAGTTGATGATTACGTTTACCGACGGCAGTCAGACCATTATTGGCAGTGATGACAGCTGGCAAACCAGTACCGGACCAATCCGCTACTCCGAAATCTATCATGGGGAGACCTATGATGCCCGGGAAGAAAAGACCGGCTGGGCCAGTCCGGGATATACTGCAACTGACTGGGTAAAGGCAAAAAAAGCTACGGTGTCCGACAGGCCCATCGTTGCCACGATCAATGAACCCATCCGGAAACATGAACGCTTTAAACCCCTGAAGATCTTTAAAACACCCAAGGGTGAACTGGTGGCTGATTTCGGTCAGAACCTGGTAGGTTGGGTAGAGCTCAACGTAAAGGGTAATGCCGGAGATCAGGTCGTACTCACGCATACGGAAGTATTGGATAAAGCCGGCAATTTTTATACCGCTAATCTGCGGGCCGCTAAACAACAAAACAAATTTATTCTCAAAGGCGGTGCGGAAGAATTCTTTGAACCGCATTTCACCTTCCAGGGTTTCCGCTATATCAAAGTGGAAGGGTTCCCCGGTGAATTGACTGCTGATAACCTGACTGCTGTGGCACTCTATTCCGATATGCCACCCACCGGTTCGTTCACCAGTTCTAATAAACTCATCAACCAATTACAGCATAATATTCAATGGGGACAAAAAGGAAACTTCCTCGATGTACCTACTGATTGTCCGCAACGCGATGAACGGTTGGGCTGGACAGGAGATGCGCAGGTGTTTTCGCGAACAGCGGCTTTCAACTTTGGCGTCAATAACTTTTTTGCCAAATGGCTGAAGGACGTGGCTGCTGATCAGCTGGAAAATGGCAGTGTGCCCTTTGTCATACCCAATGTATTGGGTGCTGGTTCGGCAGGATCCACCGGTTGGGCCGATGCTGCCACCATCATTCCCTGGAATATGTATCTCGCGTATGGCGATAAAAAAATACTGGAAGATCAGTATGCCAGTATGAAAGCCTGGCAGGGTTTTATGGAAAAAAACAGCAAGGATGATTTATGGGCTACTGGTTTTCATTTCGGAGACTGGTTATTTTACCGCCCTTTTGATGATAATGACGGCAGGGCCGCGGTAACCGATAAATACCTGATCGCCCAATGCTTTTTTGCTCATACCACAGAACTGATGTTGAAAACCGCCGCGGTACTTGGCAAGACAGCGGATGCAGATTATTACAAGAACCGGTTGGAAAAAATAAAAGCGGCATTCCGCAAAGAATATATGACGGCCAATGGCAAGCTGGTATCCGGCACACAGACCGCTTATACCCTGGCCCTGCAGTTTGATATGTTACCTGAAGAACTTCGTCAGACAGCCGCCAACCGACTGGTGGAAAATGTAAAGAGTTATGGCTATCACCTGACCACGGGATTCTTAGGCACACCCTATCTCTGTCATGTACTCAGCCGCTATGGTTATGCCGATGTGGCTTATCGTTTATTGTTACAGGAGACTTATCCCTCCTGGCTATACCCGGTAAAAATGGGTGCCACTACTATCTGGGAACGCTGGGATGGAATAAAACCGGACAGTACTTTCCAGGTGCCTTCTATGAATTCCTTTAACCATTATGCCTATGGGGCCATTGGCGACTGGATGTACCGGGTGGCAGCCGGACTGGATACCCGTGAAGAAGCCCCCGGCTATCAGCAGTTGCGGATTGAACCGCATACCGGTGGAAGTTTTACCCAACTGGAAGCCAGACTGAAAACGAATTATGGAGAAGCCGTCAGTGGATGGAAAATCAGTGATCAGTTGCTTACATTGGATATCACTATTCCGGTCAACAGCATTGCATTGATCTATCTTCCTTCGGCCGACCTCCCGGCTATTACTGAAAACGGCATTCCTGTCAGCGGTCATAAAGATCTGACCA
>CAZLRY010000321.1:0-4211 GCA_964561675.1 uncultured Chitinophaga sp. | reverse complement strand
AAAAAACATGATCCCGCTGATCATTGACTTCATGCACCCTTCTCCCGCCATGGGGCTGGGAAACAAGGAAAGGACTTCTTTCCTGGAACGGATCGGAAAGAATAATCTTCGACTTTGTCTTGCTTTTATACATCATCTATGTCTCGGAAAAAATATTCCCCTGCCACGGGTAGCTGAGTTATTTGCTGCCTCCTGCCGGCAGCTGATCATTGAATTTGTCCCTAAAACCGATGAGAAAGCTCAACTGATTTTGAATGGTAAAAAAGATATCTATCCTGATTATCACCAGGGTGGATTTGAGCAGGCTTTTTCGCAGTATTTTATCATTGAAAAAAAGGCCACTGTACCAGGTTCAGGTCGTGTTTTATATCAATTAATCCTAAAATGAACCGCTTCCTGCACTATATAAAAAACAGTAAAGCTGTTTACCTTCATCTCCTGTCCGTCTTTTTTGTCCTGCATGGCTATACTGAAAACTTCCCCATCATTTCCGCCCGGGATGCCGGGCTCTTATTATTGGTATACCTCGGTGTTGGCCTGGTTCTTTACGGACTGGCCTGGCTGATCCTGCGTAAACCGGCCGGGGCCCATTTGTATGCTACCGGACTGATGGCGGTACAGTTCTTCTTTGGTGCCTGTATCGATTTTCTAAGAGGACTGCCCCCGCTCTCTTTTCTCAGCAGCTATTCTATTATCCTTCCTTTTATAACCGTCTTATTGATTATCGGCCTGATCCTGCTTAAACGAACCAAGCGGCTGTTCACCCGGACCAAAGTATACCTGACGACCTTATTGGTTATTCTCATACTGGCCGATGCAGTCCAGTTGGGTTATAAACGAATGAACAGCCGGACTAAACAGGTAACACAAACCGGGAACATAAAAATTTGTACCGATTGTCCTAAACCGGATATTTATTTACTCCTGGCCGACGGATACCCCGGACTGAGCAGTCTGCAAGACAATTTCAATTTCGATAACACCCCCTTCCTGGATTCATTAAGGAGCCGCGGATTTTTTATTGTTGACAGCAGTCGCAGCAATTATAATTTCACCCCTTTCTCCGTTTCGTCCATGCTGGATATGAATTTTCTCACCGGCATAAAAGGCTTCAACAGTAATAAAGAGGATATGGCGCTTTGTTACAAAACCATAAAAAACAGCCAGACTTTCCGGATACTATCCGCCTATGGCTATTCTCTTTATAATTATTCCATTTTTGATTTTACTGGTCAGCAATCTTTGGCCAAACCCACTTTTTTGCCCAACCGGACCACCCTGATCACTGCGCAAACATTTACATCCCGGATTGAAAAAGAAATCGGCCATCACCTGGTCACTACCCTCCATCTTGAGCGGTTTATCCGCTTTGTCCGGATGCAGGACCTGGAAAACAATACCCGGCTGATGAAAGAAACCCGCCGGCAGTTAATAGAAAAAAACAAGACCCCGAAATTTGTATACACGCACCTGGTAATGCCGCACTATCCCTATTATTACGACAGCAGCGGCAATGCCGTTTCCTACGAAGTACTGGACGAACGCCATCACTCCAATAAGAAAGCATTTATCAGCTACCTGCATTATTCGAACAGACAATTATTAAAACTCGTGGATGATATACGCCAGCAATCGGCCCGTCCTCCGGTCATCCTGCTGATGAGTGACCATGGATTCCGGGAATTTCCGGAGCCTGTATCACCGGCGTATTATTTTAATAACCTCAATACACTGATTCTGCCGGATAGTAATTACAGCCGCTTTTACAAGGGCATGAGCAATATCAACCAGTTCAGTACGCTGTTCAATACCTTATTTGACCAACAGCTTCCACTGCAGAAAGACTCAACCAGCGTACTGCAGGATTAAAAAATTAAACCCTATTTTTAGTATATGATACAGCCCTCCCGCATACTTGTACTTGCCCCGCATACGGATGATGGCGAACTCGGCTGTGGCGGCACGATCTCCCGGTTCTGCACCGAAGGCCGGGAAGTCTGGTATGCTGCTTTTTGTCTTTGCTCTGCCTCTTTACCCGGTCACCTGCCGGCAGACACCCTGGCCATGGAATGTAAAAAGGCAACCGCTATTCTGGGCATTCCTCCGGACCGGTTAATTCTTTTTAATTATGAAGTAAGGCAACTCCCGCAATACCGGCAACAGGTACTGGAAGAATTATTACAATTGAATAAAACCATTCATCCGGATATGGTTCTGTTACCAGCTGCATCAGATGTTCACCAGGATCACCAGGTCATTCACCAGGAAGGATTGCGGGCCTTCAAGAATACCACATTTGCCGGCTATGAACTGCCCTGGAATAATTACAGTTTCAGGACCAATTTCTTTATGCAACTGACCCCGGCTGATCTGGAGCGGAAGATCGCTTCGCTGAACGCATACGGGTCGCAGGCACACCGGAATTATATGCAGGAAGACTTTACCCGTTCATTGGCCAAAGTAAGAGGCGTACAATGCAACCATGAATACGCGGAAGCATTTGAAATCTATAAACTGATTTCCTGATCACCAGCTGCTTTTTTCACCTGGTTTACCCAAGGTAAAATAGGCATTTAACCGAAGATTTATTCCAATCTGATTATAGGCAGATGAGGCCTGGTAATAAGACCGGGCATAGCGTAAACTGAACTTCCCAAGAAACACACCAGCCCCAACCGAAAACCCATTCAGCCCGTTGCCGGCATTCCCGATATTCAACTCACGACGACGGAGAAAATTATACCCGGTTTGTACGTCCACTTTTTCATGCACATGAATGCTGGCGCCCAATACCAGGTGATCGAAGAGTTTACCCAATGAAAAACCGGTGGGTTGTGCCCGAAAACCATTGCTGTTACTGAACGTTGTATCATTATAGAGGATATCATACTGATGCAGGCGGTGTGCGGTCAACGAAAAACTGAAGGGCGCATTGGCCAACCGTTTGGTAATACCCGCCTGAAGGTCAAAGGGCAACTCCTCCTGTTCATTATTGTATTTTTTCAACTGAACGCCCAGGTTTTTTATCATGAAGGAGGCGGTAAACTTCATAGCTGTATCCCTGAATAAAAGGGCTATATCCGCAGCAATACCATTCGAGCGATATGAGCCGTAGGCAGAACTGATAAACTTCAAAGTGGCCCCGTACCGCCATTTCTCCAGATAACTCCGGGAAGCACCAAACTGCATGACCCAATCCACCGGACGAAATTTACCCAGCACATTCCCCCCTGCATCGGTTTCAGTGGTACTGCCGTAATTGAAGAAATTAAGTCCCCAGGTAAAATCAGTGTTCAGGGGCTTATGATGATAACCAAGTGAAAGGTGATATACTTTTATTCCTCCGTAGAAATCATTGAAAACTGCGTTGACCTGTGTATGCATGGATGGTGTGAACAGGGCCGGGTTGTTGAATGTCATGCCTATGTCATCCGATGGCTGAGAAATATTAACGCCCCCCAGTGCTGTTAACTGTGGGGTATGAGAAAGTCGTAAAAAGTTAAACACGGAACGTCCGCCAAGCACTTGTGCACCTGCCCTTGTCTGTGAGAGGATCAGTAGTATGACTAAAAAACGCCGCATACCCAACGAAAATAAGTCATATAAAAAGAAATCCCCTCCGGGAACAGAGAGGATTTCGATATTCCGCCAGGCGGAACTAACCTTAAACAACCAACATGCAGAATAAATAACAGCCCGGAACGTTGATTGGTTGACAGATTATATAAAAAATTATTTGCTGTCCAGCGCCAGTTCCAGCACCTGGTTCATGGTCTTGACATAATGGAATTTAATTCCCTTTATAAAGGCGGAATCAATTTCCTGCACATCTTTCTCATTCTGCCAGCAAAGAATAATCTCTTTCAAACCGGCTCTTTTAGCGGCCAGTACTTTCTCTTTGATTCCCCCTACCGGCAACACCTGTCCACGGAGTGTGATCTCACCGGTCATTGCCAGGAAGGGCTTTACCCGCTTACCGGTAATAGCCGAAGCAATGGCGGTCATCATGGTCACCCCGGCACTTGGACCATCTTTTGGTACGGCCCCTTCCGGAACGTGAATATGGATATTCTTTTTCTCAAAAAACTTCGGATCCAGCTTATATTTTTTGGCATTACTCTGCAGGTAAGTCAGGGCGGTACTCGCACTCTCTTTCATCACATTACCTAGGTTACCGGTTAGTTTTAACTCCCCGTTTCCAGCACTGATAC
>CAZLRY010000320.1:0-4226 GCA_964561675.1 uncultured Chitinophaga sp. | reverse complement strand
TACCCCGTCTGAAGCATAAAGCGTAATGGTCACACCACTAAGACCGGGCTCAGTCCCGTTCTGAGAACCATTTCCATCGAGGTCGAGCCAGATACGATCTCCGATACTATTGGTCAGCGAAGGTGTATAAATAATACCTGCATCAATCTGTTGTTGATTTTCAGCAGCAGATAAGGTAATCGCAGTAGTCTTTCCGGTGCTGCTGCTCACATCACTGTTGGTGCCATCTGCTTCGCTGGTACCTGTGCTGCTGGTAAACTGGTAATTCACCGGTAAGGTTACACCAATGATATAATTACCTGCCGCGAGCTGGTCGAAATAATAACTGCCATATGCGTCTGTGGTGGTGGTGGCCAATACGGTTGTACCATCGCTTGCATAAAGGGTCACGGTTATGCCGGCCACGCCGGGTTCGCCGGTATCCTGCACGCCGTCCTGATCATCATCGCGCCAGACTTTATCCCCTACCCTTGCCAGGGGGGTGAATCCAAAATCAAGATCATGGTTATTTTGTCCGGCAGCAGCGATCGTCAGACTGATCATGGGAATATTACCACTGCTGAGTGATGCGTCGTTATCGCTAAGGTCCGCTGCCCCTGCACATAATTTATCGGTTACAGATAACCGGTAGTTAGCCAGATCGCCGGTACCGGCGCCGCCGGTCCAGTCGGCACTGCCCACCCGTATATTATAGGGTATACCCGGTTGTGGCCCTGCCTGATTACCGCCTGTAGTTGGATCTCCATCTGTAACATTGCCTGTATTAAAGTACCATTCACCCGAACCATTGGTAGTGGTGGTGCCCAGCAATTGATCATCGCCGGTACCCGGCAGCCCATCCACCCCGTTACTATATAATTCAAGGGTGACATTTGCCAATCCGCTTTCCCCGGCATTCTGTATGCCATCGCCATTCGCATCATTCCATAAGCGGTTACCCAATTCCGTTGGTGCTACCGCACTCAGCAGTTCAATATCACCAAGCCCATTGGCCTTACCTGTTGCGCCGACTGCAGGTGCGGGGAATGTGCCTGCTCCGGCACCGGCAAACATTTCATAGTCCCGGCCATTGTCACCACCGGCACTGCCAAACCAACTGATACCGGATGACCAGGCACGGAGCGGGTCCATGGTGGTTACCACCACACTGTCTGTTCCTTTGATTATCGCCAGCGCTCCACTCACCGTATTCAGGTGAAATGTGCCCACAGTAGCGCCGGTATTCGCATTATACACTTCATCCCTGTAATAAAACTCCCCGTTATTGGTGGTATAATTGCTCGGACCATCGCCATTATTGGCACCCGCCGTAGCCACTTTGGGACTGGAGGGTCCCTCTTTCGCATTTTGTTCTAATTCAAAAACGCAACTGCTGCTGTTATAATAAGCCCGGTACATATCACCCATGGCCTGACCGGCGAATCGCACAGTACCATTGAGGCCGCTCTGATCATAACCCGACTGATCACCAAAACGGTCGCGGAAACCGAGTATCATCGTTCCATCACTGTCGAACTCAATATCGCTGAACATGGGTTGCTGGTATTGCGAAAAACCTGGTGCTGTACCTGTCCAGGGAGAAGGCAGCGTGTTCGTCCAGGGTCTCCAGGTTTCAGATAAACCGTCTCCGTTAGTACCCCGGTTGAAGTTGAGCGGAAATTGCAAAACAGGAGTAGAGGTAAATGTACCGGAGGTGGGATTGAATTCCCACACATAGGCCCAGAGATCGGTATATTCCGGATTACCGGTATTATTATCTTGTGTACTTACGGCTCCGGTTCCCTCACCAGTTGTAACAGATCCGATATATAATTTACCTCTTGAGTATTTCAGGGCAAACGGACGTTGCAATCCGCGGGTGCCATCATAAAAATTAGTTCCATCACTGGCACCGGTGTATGTAGCTGCTGCAGACGGAATGCCGGATGTGGAACGTAATGGCGGATTGGGCAGGCTCCAACTGTTCACTACCGTTGCAGATGTCGGATTCTTTACATTGTTCAGCTGAAGCTGATATAACTTACGATCATAGAAATTGGTTACGAACAAAAACTGCCCGTCATCGCTGATCTCCATATCACCCAGACTCACTTTACCTACCTGACCAAAAGCAGCCGGGTCATTGCTGCGGGTTGTACTATCATTGGGTAAGCCCCTGTTCACATTGGTTCCGATTACACCAAGACCATTGGCCGGATAAGAAACAGTAGCCCCATATCCGGTTCCGGTAAGTGTATATGAAGTACCGGCGCCATAAGCTGGAGACCCGGTTGAGTTATGTGTGGGATAACCCAGGGCATCCAGACTGGAAAAGTAGGATGCTGCACCTGTTCCCGCTGTCAGATTGGGATTAATCATATAAATGGCACCCGGTGCATTATTAAATGTGCCATTTGCCGGCCCCAGACCGTTATGACGTTTTAAAAAAGCAGAAGTAAATACACGGTCCGCTTGTTTACTGTATGCAATACCATAACAGGTGCCGATCTGCGCATTGGTGGCGAGTAAACCAGAAGCAGGTAAAGTGGTTTGTCCCTTAACGGTGTAACTCATTTTATAAAAAACACCACCGGCTGCTGATGTTCCCGAACCGGTTGCATTACCTGAATGATAACGGTTGGTAAATAAAAAAGCAGCGGTGAAGGGAGCAGCGGTTGAGAGATAGTCATTCGGATCGTTGATTGCAAAGTTGATATTAACCGCGCCGGCACCGGCTGTCAGAAAACGAACTGCAGTACCATGCGTGGCACCGGATCCGGATGCAAAATCAAATGCGGAATTCACGAGACAGGATCCGGAAGACGGGATCGTAAACTCAAGACGGATCGCTGTACCTGACGGAATTTGTCCGGCTGTAAATGAATAGGCGCCAACACTACTGGTTGTGGCAGATGCGAGCAACACTTCAGCTGCATTGTATGCCCGAACTACCACACCTTGCACCAGTGGCTCTGTATAAGCTGTCGCGGCCTGTCTTGTGCCATTTCCATTATAATCTCTGAAAACAATGCCCGAAACCTGGGCCGATACAACTTGATGCAGGAATACAGAGGCTACTAAAAGCAGCAGATAGTTGGTTTTATTCATATGAAATTGATATAACTAAGTTTACTAATTTTACACCTAAATAAATATAGGTGTAAAATTAGTAAACTTAGTTATATCAGAAAATTATAAAACTCAAACTAATCAACGTTAGTGCGCTATTTACTGATCCAACTTTCGGATCCGGCGTCATACAGAAAAGAATAGACAGTCTCTTTTTTCTCCCGTTGTGGTATGAGATTATAGTTGAAAGACATCCCGTAAACAAACAAATTACCCATATTGTCTGTCCGGATCCGCCGCACTTTATCATCTCCCGATGGACCCATCCCCGCGATAGAAAATACCTTTTCCGGCTTACCGGAAAACCGGCCCTTACTATCCAGCTCAACCGAAAACACATCACTGCTTCGCCCGGTACCATAATACAGACAACGCTTGCCGGTGATATAGGAAATGCCCATCCCCATTGCATCTGTGGCCATAAGCTGATCGGTAATTTTTCCGGTCACTGCGTCGATCGCGTATATACCTCCCCGTTCATATAACCGGTCACTGCCAGCCAGGGTAGATGCATATAAAGTATTAGTCTCACACAAAAAGGCCAGCCCGATGATCCCAAACGGGTGCTGAAGACTGGTATCAGGCATCGGCAATGCAATAAACGGATCCATTACCCCTGTTGAACCATTTACTTTCCAGATCGTGTTTTGTCCGGCTATCGGATTATTGAGCACATTAATAAATGGAGCTGGTGCTGTAAAGAGATTGCCTTTATTGTCCAGTTGTATCGGAGCCAGCCAGCCTGCTTTTCGCCAGGATGGATGCTGATAAGATTTTTCAACCGGTGAAGCCGGGTTGCCCTTTTGCTTTGATTGATTTAGCACCAGTCCCATCGTCCGGATATCGGATGTACTGAAATAGGCAAATTGCGGCTCATAGCCGAGGCTTTCCACAAAGGGCGGATTCACGGAACAGCTATTGACTGAAAATTCCGTCTCTTCCTCTTTACAGGATGAAAAAAAGAAGACCAACAACAGCAGGGATACTAAACAGTTCCTTTTCATGTATTATTGTTTATACGGAATGAACATAGGGCCGGCAAAACAAGGATAGGTCCTCGTTTGCCACACCCCATCCTCCAGTACATTCTCCGCCCAGCAATATTCATTTCCTTTACG
>CAZLRY010000319.1:2446-4241 GCA_964561675.1 uncultured Chitinophaga sp. | reverse complement strand
ATGCTCTATTCAATTGAGCTACGGGGCCAGTACTTTAAATTCTCCGCTTTCCAGAAACCTTCCCGACACTGTTGTCGGGATGCTCTATTCAATTGAGCTACGGGGCCTCCTTTGTCAACCGCTTCTCTTGCAATAAGATAAGCGATCAGCGGGCGGCAAATATAGGACAAAAATTGAAAGCAGAAAAAAGAACGACTAAAAATCAGGGTAATTTCCTGTCGGGCAGGTATTTATCTATTAACGACTGAAACTCCTTAAACCCCTTTAAATCCTCCAGATCCGGGTCGGTTAGCAGACTTTCCTTGTTCTTATACCCTCTTTCCAGGGCCTGCCGCAGGTACAGAATGGCCTGTTCTTTTTGCCCGGCCAGCGCATAGGTACAAGCCAGCTGATAATACGTATCGGAACGGCCTGGCTCCTGCAGAATGGCCCGGCTGATATACTGAATGGCGGAATCATAACGATTGAGCACATGATAGACCAGTCCCAGATTATACAATGCGGAAAAATGATCCGGTCCCCGCTTTACCGCCTGCTGCAGGTAGGGCAACGCTTCTTCATATGATTCCGACTTCATCAGCAACACACCTGCATTCAGTGCCGGTTGAACGATCCGGGTATCGGCATCCATGGACAACTGGTAATACCGCAGGGCGGAATCGGGCAGGTTCATCTCTGCCATAAAATTGCCCGTTTGCAGGTTCAATTGACCCTCACCAATGGCCGTACGATACCCCATATACTTCCGGAAATAAAATAAGGCAGAATCCGTCTTCTTTTGCTGCCGGTACAAATCAGCCATACGTTGAATAATGACCGGATTCTCTGCATCCAGGTCAAGGGCTTTGCGCATATAGATCCGGGCAGAATCGATCCGCTTCAGTCCCTGAAAACTAAGCGCAAGACTGCTCAGCACCTGTGGATTACCCGGTTCAATGTCCAGCGCTTTGCGCACATACCAACGGGCGGAATCATACCGCTTCTGTTCATACCATATCCGACCCATATCATGCAGAAAGGCCGGACTCCCCTGCTCATACTGCGAGCTGTTGCGCAGGTATCCAGTAATTGAGTCGGTTAATCCCTGTTCCCTGAAAATCCGGATCAGGTTTTTGGAAGCCGGTTTGTAATCCGGCCGAACACCTAACGCCCGGCGGAAATAAGCTTTTGCGGAATCATAATTCTTTTCCTCTCCATATATCACACCGAGATTATTCAGCAAAGAAGGATTCCGTGGCTCCAGCCGGATGGCCTGCTGAAAATAACTATACGTGGAATCCGGTTGCTTCAGCTCCTTATATACCAACCCGGTATTGAGCAGGGCAAAAGCGGAATAGGGATTGGCGACCAAAGCCTGCCGGTAATAATAACGGGCGGAATCATATTGCTTCAGGGCAAAACTGGATTGCCCGAGTTGGTTGTACGCTTCTTCATACTGCGGATCAATAGCCGCTGCCTGGCGGTAATAGACTTTGGCGGAATCCCAGGCTTTCAGGTCCCGGTAAAAATTACCGATATACACATTCACAAAGGACTTATCCTGGTAATGGGCAAACGCTTTCTCATACCAGATCTTTGCGGAATCAAACTGCTGCCGGGCAAAATAACTTTTTCCCAACCCATTATAGGCATTAATGAATTTCGGATCGGCTATAATACTGCGGCGGAAAAAATCAATAGCCTCCTCATACTGCTGGCTATTATAACTGATCCAGCCGATATTATTCAGCGCATAGACATTCCCGGGTTCAAGCGAAAGTGCTTTACGGTATAAGGAGAGGGCGGAATCATTTCT
>CAZLRY010000319.1:0-2346 GCA_964561675.1 uncultured Chitinophaga sp. | reverse complement strand
TTTCGTTTAAACCGTTGCTGCGCTATACTGGGAACGTTTTTGTCGACGTATTTCTGAATCTCCGACAAGGTCACTTTATTATCCCCCGAACCACCATCCGTATCGGCCAGCCCGCTTAATCCATCCACTAAGTAGTAGGTAAATAAACCATGCCCTGTGCCGATTGAGATATCTTCCAGGGATTCCTGCCCGGCCCCGGTGGCCAGCATGATGATCTCCCCGGCCCTCTTTTCAGAGATGGCCGCATTCAGAAAATTCTGTCCCTCCGATCCGCCCGGCAATTCATTGGACCGGCAGGCATCCATGATAAAAAACACTTCCACACCTTTGGCGGTTTCGGCTGCAATTTTCTTTTTCAGGTTAAACAACTGGATGGTGCCCCCCACGAGGTAATTATTCTTATCCCCGGCCGGATTGCAATCGTAAGTGAGGTAAAAAAACTGGTCTTCGTCAATCGCGTCTCCATGTCCCGCCAGGTAAATAAACAGTTTATCTCCTTTTTGTAATTTTTTAGCCTTCAGCCACTGGAAACCTTTGCCCCAGAATACGGCACTGATAGCCTGCTCATTCAGCACCATGAAAATGTTATCATCCTTCAGGCGCCCGCCGGCCGGAGATCTCAGGTAATCGCGGAACATTTCCGCGTCTTTATCGGCATAACTGAGCGGCCGCACATATTTGTACTTGGAAATGCCCATGATCATGGCAAAAGTCTGTGGCCCCGCCACGGTAGTATCCCGGGGGGAAGGCGGCGACTGGGCCAGCCCTTTATCAGCAACCAATAAAAGAACCCCGCACAGAAGAAGGGTGGAAAGGAATTTTCGCATAAATTCGAACTTCCAAATTACGGATTTAGCGAAGAACCAACGCTTACTTGTAATAAATACCCGCCGCCGGGTATCCCACTTAAAAGACTACCTGTGAAGACCGCGTTTGGGGGTATGCAACCCCGGGACGGGATTATGTATCATATCAGCACCAAAACCAGGAACTGCACCATTCATGAAGAAGCCGCTGCATAAGCATATCGGACACCATGCCCGGAGGGTCAGAAAGCATGTCACCAAGTACCTGTATAAGCGGGATACTTTGTTTGCCACCATCTGGGTCTTTGTTTTTATAGTTGTCCTCGGTTCCATCCCGATTAACTTCTATGCACTGAATCCACTAAAACTGGGTCTGAAGGATTTTGACTTTCATGACATGGCCTATTCCAAGCTGGATGTTCATAAAGACACCCTTGACCGGCAAATCACGATCATTAACATCGGCAAGGCAGACCGGGAAGGCCTGGCCATGCTGATTGAGAAAACGGCCGCCTTAGCGCCAAAAGTAATGGGACTGGATGTTTTGTTTGAAGGTCCGCGGGACCCCTACCAGGATTCATTACTGGCTTCCACGATCGCCCGTCATCCACAGTTGATACTGGCATCAAAGCTTGACTGGAATGACGGCAATGACCCTTACAAAGAGAATTTTTTTAAAACCAATACCAATGCAGAGGGATATGTAAATATGCTGGCCGAGGATTATGCCACGGTTCGTTTATGGTCTCCTTTTTTTGAAAATGAGCAAAATCTTCAGGCGGACCCCTATTCCAGTTTTGATCTGGTGATCCTGAAAAAGTATAACGATACGGCCTATCAACGGCAGGTAAAGAGAAAAAAAACGGATGAGATCATCAACTATACGCGGCGTAATAATCAGTACAGGGTTATTCAGCCCGAGAATCTGCTTAACGGGGAAGTGGAAGCTGAGTGGATCAGGGGAAAACTGGTTTTGTTCGGCTATGTCAACGATCATCCGGACGATATTGAGGATAAAAAGTTCACCCCGATGAATAAACGTTTTTATGGAAAAACCATCCCGGACATGAATGGAATTGTGGTTCATGCCAATATCCTCAGCATGGCGCTGGAAAATAATTATATCCGGAAATTACCCGGGTGGTTCAACTGGTTATTTGCCGTGCTGATTGGCTGGATCCACATGGCCCTTTTCATAAAATATTACCTGGATCATCATATCTGGTTTCACCTCGTGGCTAAAATTGCCCAGGTACTCTCCGCCATTCTGTTTGTGTATGCGGGGATCTGGCTTTTTGAAAACTACCGGATCAAACTGGATATGAAATACACACTCTATGTAATCATCATGGCGGTGGATGTGATCTATTTCTATGAAGCCTGGGCTACCTGGATGCATAAGAAATTCCGTTACCACACCGTATTCGGGCATCATGGCCATGGGCCGGAACCGGCACATCATAAAGAGCAGGTACTGCCAGACCCGGCCACCCCTCCAACAACAGATCATCAATAACAAACTCAACCGAAATAAAAAAGA
>CAZLRY010000318.1:1539-4246 GCA_964561675.1 uncultured Chitinophaga sp. | reverse complement strand
TTAACACTGACCCTCCTGTATCCAACTAATCAATGTGTTAAAGACGAATAACAAATTAAAACAGGGCGTTTGGATTTATCCCCCTATCTTTGTCCTGTTAATTTGAGTTATAGAGCATTTTGTAAGTGAACGATTTTTTCTGCTACGCTTTTAATCCTGCGTTTTTCGAAGGATCTGCTAATAGTTAGTCTTCTTTACCCTTGCGTTATTCTCAAGTATTTTTAAAAGTCAATTTTTTTACATGAACATTTATGTTTCAAATTTAAGCTTCGCCGTTGTGGATGAAGACTTAAGAAGTTATTTTGCTGAGTACGGTGACGTTACATCTGCAAAAGTTATTATGGACAAATTCACTAACCGTAGCAAAGGTTTCGGTTTTGTGGAAATGAGCGATGATGCTGCTGCTAACAAAGCAATCGCTGAACTGGATGGCGCTACCGTTGACGGTCGTTCTATCAAAGTTAGTGTAGCTAAACCCCGTGAAGAAAGACCCGCCCGTTCTAACAACAGCCGTCCTTCTTACTCTGGTAACAACAACAACCGCTGGTAATCATATACCGTAAGTTTGTAAGAGCTGTCTCCCAAAGAGGCAGCTTTTTTTTTGCCTGCGGCAAAAGGGGTGGCCACGAATAAACACGAAAAATACAGGAATACAAGCCACGGATAACACGGATTCACACGGATTGATTTTCTCAACCTTCTACTCTGTACTTGCTTAGATTGTATTACAAAGGGATAGTCCTGAAATATGAAAAAGTAAATCCGTGTGAATCCGTGAAATCCGTGGCTAAAAAACTGCCGCCAGGCAGTTCCGTGGCTGTTTATTCGTGCTCTTTCGTGGCCATTCGTGGCCACCCCTTTTGCTGCTGGCAAAAAAAAATCCCGCCACCGGCGGGATTCAATATGCTGAGGTATTTATTAAGCTCTTTGTTTTTGTTTAACAGCAGCTTTCTTAACCGGTGCTTTTGACTTACCTTTTTTCAGAGCAGAATCAATAGCAGCACTCAGATTGGCAAATGTAGGTTTGCCAACGAAAAGCACATCATTGATAAAGAAAGTGGGAAGTTCTTTCACCCCACGATTATGTCCTTCCTTAATATCATCCTGCACCTGCCAGCCGTACATACCATTCACCAGGTCATCGAGGAATTTTTTATTCTTTACACCTGCTTCCTTACTGTGTAATTTCAAACTGGTGGTTCCGAGATTACGCCGATTGCTGAATAGTACATTATGCATTTCCCAGAACTTACCTTCCTGGGCAGCGGCTACAGCCGACTCACTGGCCTTCAGACTGCGTTGGTGAATTAATGTGAGCGGAAAATGCCGGAATTGAAACCTCATCTTGCCTTCATACTCCTCCAGCAGTTGCTTCACTACTTCATTTACTTTAGCACACTCTTCACTTTCGTATTCGCCAAACTCCACTAAAGTGACCGGTGCGTCTTTTTTACCTACAAAAATTTCACTGGGCTCAATAATAATTACATCATCTTTTTTAAATGCCATTTTTAAAACTCCTTTTTGTTCAGTACCATCCTATTTGGTGCTGACCTGATTTATATAACAAATTTCCAGCCACATGGTTGAAAGAAAGGCGTTTATGCCATTCAGTCACTCCCCCGGAACGGTTGAAGGTAATGTTTTTTTGTAGCCAGCCAAATCCGCCCAACATTAATTTCTCAACACCTTATTAAGTATATGAACACCACAATCTTAGGATTAAAAAATAGTGCATGCTAAAATGAGGGTATACGCTTAACCGAACTGACAATTTGTTAAATTCTGTTAAAAAGAACCTCAAATCCGCTCATTTGATACCCTTTTAAAGCCTTGGGTATCCTTTATTAAACAGCAGCTACTACTTTGATAATCATCAACATATGAATTCAATTCCGGGCTTGGGTATCCCTAAAATGAACATAACTGGGTTTCACCGCACCGGAATAGCGCCTTACTTTTACATCATCAAAGCAAGTAACACTTGCGCTATTAATCCGGATTACTAACCGCTGCATTGCCCTGAAACTTTCTGCTTGTCTGCCCGATTGCCCCCCATTGAAGTTTTTAGTAACCATTTTAAAAAAACAAAAAAAGTATAACCATGAAAAAGATCATTTTAAACAACCGTTCAATTGCTATCGCGCTGCTGACCCTGTTCACCATCGCCCTTAGCCCTGTAGTTAACGCTACTGAAAAGAAACCTGTAATTGCCGCTGAAATCAAATTCGTGGGCAAAGTGCAGAACAACCCTGTATTTGAACTGACCGTACCTGGTGCCGGTGTACAGGAAGAGTATATCATCAGTGTGCGTGACGAACATGGAAATGTGCTGCACGTAGAAAACATCAAAGCAGCGGGTTTCACAAAGAAATTCATGTTGTCACTGGAAGAAAACAATGATGGATCTAACTACAGTATCCAGTTTGTGATCAGCACAAAAAGCAACAAGAAATCCGCACTGTATTCAATCAACAACAACAACCGCAACGTAGAAGAAGTAGTGGTAACAAAGTTGTAATCTTAGAAAATTCTTTTAAAAGCGAGGGCTGTATCATCAGATACGGCCCTTTTCTTTATGTAAGAAGTTAGAAGTACGAAGTACGACTGACGTGCCTTGAAGTATATGTTATTAGGAGGGGCTGTTACCTAACAGCTAACAGCGAACACCGAACACCTACTTAGAATGGGCTGTTACCTAACAGCT
>CAZLRY010000318.1:0-1439 GCA_964561675.1 uncultured Chitinophaga sp. | reverse complement strand
ACAGCTGACACCTGACACCTCACACCCGTATTCTGACAATTAAGCAGTTTTAACAAATTTCTTCAATGATTCTCACGGAGTTAAACTGTCAGTGGATAAAGAGCTGTTAAAAGCGGCAAAACAGGCTGTTTCCGGGGTTACCTTTGCCCCTCTTTGGTATTAATAAGCCCGGTGTTGTGCTATTGAAAAACTACTCTTGTCCGCAACACCTGTTCTTTTTTTGCTGAACGCAAAATTTCATTTCCTGATCCAATCCGGCAAGTATTTTTCACGTAACCCTGTTACATGCTTAAAACTAAATTACACAAAGCGGGATTTATCATCACCAGTTTCATGCTCATGGCAGCTGCATCCGGAAACAACAATAATTCTGTTGCAGCGATAAAGATGTTATCCTCTGTTGCGACAGAAGATTCGCTATCGGCTACAAAACATGTATTTGATACAGCAGGACTTTGTATCTGCCTGCCTGAATTGTCCGCTGCCGAAATGGAAAATGCCCCCCGGATCCTGTTGCAGCAAGAAGCCAGGACATATGTGTTGGCCCATTTACGGGAAAATGCTTTTTACTACGATAAGATCAAAGCCAAAAAACAGTCGGTCCTTACCCTGATTGATAAGGTATTTACCGAATACCAGCTACCTGTAGAGATGAAGTATCTTGCTGTGGTGGAGTCAAAACTTGAGAATCGTATAAGTTCCAATGCAGGTGCTGCTGGTCTATGGCAGTTTATGCCTGTCCCGGCCAAGAGTTTCGGACTCCGGATAAATGGAATGCAGGATGACCGTCGGAATGACTATAAGAGTACGGTGGCAGCCGCCAAATGCCTGCTATACCTGCAGGGTATATTTGATGACTGGCTGCTGACCCTTGCCGCCTATAACAGCGGACCTGGAAAAGTACAGTCTGCAATCCGGAAATCAGGCAGCCGGAATTACTGGAAGCTTGAAAAGTGGCTGCCCGCCGAGACCCGCAATCATGTAAAAAAATTCATCAGTGTACATTATCATTTTGAAGGGCATGGAAGCCTGGTGACCATGACAAAGGATGAAACAATGGCACATACAAATGCAGTCAGCCATTTCAGGCATAAACATGAAAACACTGATGATTCATTAAATGCTGGGGCAGAGACTCCTGGAAGTTCAGGACAGCGGTAAAAATTAATTGCCGCTACGTGCCATTTCTAATTGTTCTTTGACCAGTGAGATCCCTGCAACGGTAATCCGGATAACCATGGTTTCCTGTTGTTCGGTGGTTACTAATTCCTCCCGTTCAAGCTGATGGATTTGTTGCTGGATGTCAGACCATTCCTGCATACGGCGCAAAATCAGTTCCCGGGGTTTGCAGGAATATCGTTCCGGCTGGGGATCATTCTTCACGATTTCGTAGATGGTATGGAGAAGGCTGTAATGGTCTTGCATATTTTAAAATTATT
>CAZLRY010000317.1:0-4256 GCA_964561675.1 uncultured Chitinophaga sp. | reverse complement strand
GACCGTCGACTGTCGACCGTGGACCTTAACTAGAGCCCAAGTACCAACAAAAAGCCCTGAGGTACTTGCTACCTCAGGGCTCTTGTATATCATTCTAAGAAAACTACTTTTTCTCAAAATCATCCGCGGTGGGCAATATATCCGCGTAATTCCTCAGCTTACTCCTCTTACGGCTATAAGCAAAGTACACTACCAAGCCGACGCCCATCCAGATAAAGGCCACGGTCAGCGTTTGGGTATCCAGTCCCACGATCATCAGTAAACAGATCAGGGCACCCAGGGTGCTTACGACCGGTACTAATGGTGTGCGGAAAGGACGTTCCAGGTTGGGACTCTTGACCCGCAGGATCCAGACACCGATGCTTACCAGTACGAAGGCAAACAGGGTACCGAAACTGGTCAGGTCACCGGCCACGTGACCGGGTACAAAGGCGGCAAAAGCACCTACGAATACAAACAGAATCCAGTTGGCTTTATACGGTGTTTTATATTTCGGATGCAGTTCACCAAAGGCTTTGGGGATCAGTCCGTCATTACTCATGGTATAGAAGATACGGCTCTGTCCCATCAGCATCACCAGGATCACCGAAGAGAAACCAGCCAGGATGGCAATGGTCACTGCTTTGGACAACCAGGCATAACCGGTCATATAGGTACTGATCGCATAAGCTACAGAGGCTTCCCTTCCTTTTTCAGGATCTACGAAATCCTTCCAGGGGGCGACGCCCGTGAGTACGTGACCAAACAAAATATAAAGGATGGTACAAACTACCAGTGAACCGAGGATACCGATTGGCATATCGCGCTTGGGATTCTTGGCTTCCTGGGCAGCGGTACTTACCGCATCAAAACCGATAAAGGCAAAGAACACGATGGCTGCACCTCCGAGGACACCGCCCCATCCGTGCTTGTTCCAGCCACTATAATCGGCGATCACTTTACCAGCCTGGTCGGCCACGGCCTGTGTTCCTTCCGGAATCATATACGGCGTGTGGTTTTCAGGCTTGATAAACTGCCAGCCAATGGCGATGAATAAAATAACGATCGCCACTTTGATGAATACGATGATCATATTTACAAAGGCAGACTCCTGGGTGCCTTTGATCAGCAGCAGGGTCAGCGCCAGCAGGATCACCAGGGCGGGGGCGTTCATGATACCGGAGTGGTGTATTCCGGCGGTATCCGTGAAACTTTCCATCGGCGAGTGGCACCATTCATACGGTATGGCCCCTCCTAATAGCTTATTTAAATATTCACTCCAGGCAATCGATACCGTGGCGGCACCGAGGGCATATTCCATGATCAGGGCCCAGCCAATAATCCAGGCAATCAGTTCACCCATGGTTACATAAGAATAGGCATACGCACTACCCGCGATGGGGATCATAGAAGCAAATTCCGCATAACACAAACCGGCAAAAGCACAACCAATGGCCGCTACTATAAAGGAAAGGGTAACTGCGGGACCAGCTGCTTGTCCGGCCGCTGCTGCAGTACGCACAAAAAGACCTGCACCAATAATCGCTCCGATGCCCAGCGCGATCAGGTTGCCTGCCCCTAGGGTTCTTTTCAAGCCCTTTTCAGAATCGGCCGCCTGCGCCAGAATCTGATCCAAAGGCTTCTTGACAAATAAACTCATGAGTTGGTTTTTAGTGAGTGACTAAGATAAGTATTGATTAAATACGAAACAGAGACTTTTTTTAACCGGTCTGCGCCTTTTTTTGATTAGAAATGGCCAGATAATACAGTGGCACTCCGATCAGTACAATGATAAAGCCGGGCCAGGTGAATTCGGGTTTGAAAATGATGAGCAGAATACAGAAGGCGGCCCCCATTAATATGTATAAAAATGGTAATACGGGGTAGCCGAATGCCTTATAAGGCCGCTCGGCATCGGGTCTTTTTTTCCGTAAAATAAAAATGCCAATGATCGTGAGCATATAAAATAAGACCACCACAAACGAAATCATATCCAGCAGCTGACCATATTTTCCACTGAGACTCCAGATCGAAGCAGCGATACACTGGATCCATAAAGCCACCTGCGGTACCGCATTTTTATTCAGGGTACCGACCTTTTTAAAAAACAACCCGTCCTTGGCCATCGTATGATAGACCCGGGCACCGGCCAGGATCAGTCCGTTGTTACACCCAAACGTAGAGACCATGATCAGGATCGCAATCAGGATGGTCCCAAACGAAGGGAATATTTTATTGGCCACCGCCACCGCCACCCGGTCATCGGCCGCAAAAGCCACTTCATTCAGGGGCAGCACATTTAAATACATCAGGTTGGCCGATACATAAATCACCGTCACGATCAGGGTGCCGAGAAATAAACTCAGCCCGATATTGCGCTTGGGATTCTTCATTTCCCCGGCAATAAAAGTGACATTGTTCCAGGCATCACTGCTGAAAATAGAACCGACCATGGAAGCGGCAATGGCACCCATCAGGGCCGATCCGGAAATACCTAACCAGGATGTGGGAGCCAATTGACCTCCGAAAGTGGTATTGCCAAAGTCCTGCGTTGCATTAAAACCGGTCTTCCAATTCTCCGCCCAGTAGCTTTCTTTTACCAGCAGAAAGCCAAAAGCGATCAGTCCGAACAGGGCAAATAATTTGGCGGATGTAAAAACCGTCTGGATGAATTTTCCTTCCTTCACGCCCCGGGAATTGATATAGGTGAGCAGACAGATAATGGCAATGGCCACGAGCTGACCGGAATAGACTTTTATAATACCGGCATCAAAGAGAAAATAGTTATTGCCCAGTTCAGGTACCAGGTAGGCCAGGAATTTGGAGAAAGCCACCCCCACCGCCGCAATGGTAGCGGTCTGAATCACGGCGAAAAAGCTCCAGCCATAGAGGAATCCCATCAACGGATTATAGGCTTCTTTAAGATAGACATATTGTCCCCCGGCTTTTGGAAACATACCACTTAGTTCTCCATAACTCAGGGCGGCGGTCAGGGTCATGAAGCCGGTGATCAGCCATACGGCGATCAGCCAGCCGGCACTACCCACATTCCGGGTGATATCGGCACTGACAATAAAAATACCAGACCCGATCATGGAGCCGGCTACAATCATGGTGCCATCAAAAAGACCCAATGTGGGCTTAAAGGAACTTGCGTGTTCAGCCATAAGATCAGTTTTAACGTTGGTTGAAAAGGAAAAATACGGCTTTCCGGTTAATCCATTAAAAAAGAGTTGATTCCGGGGATTTTTTAATTCCTGAACTGAGTATTTTTACCGATTTTCGGACATATTTAATAAGACAGCTATGTCGAAAACTAACAAACTGACCCTCTATATATTCCTGGCTATGTTAGTTGGTATCCTGGTAGGGTACCTGATCAATGCCTATTCAGATAAAACAGCCATTACTTATAGTCCATCCAAGGACTATGTTGGAGCTGATTCTATCTCTCTCTATATTGATGGGGAAACAGTGGTTCAACCGATTTGGGTAGTCAAAGACTCAGCAACTTACCAGCAGGTTACCGATAGTTTTAAGGTAAATAAAATTACCGGTACATGGGTGGTTGTAGCCAATACCACAAAGGCCTATACGCATAACTGGTCAACTATACTAAAAGAGAAAGGAAATAATAAGTTGAGGGGCATAGCAAAACCTCCAAAGCACGGTCTTGTCAACTTTTCAACTATTCAATCCTTCTCTGATAATGTAAAACTACTGACCACCATCTTTCTGCGCCTGGTGCAGATGATCATCGCCCCCATTGTATTCTGTACCCTGGTAGTGGGTATCGCCAAACTGGGCGATCTGAAAACGGTGGGACGGGTAGGAGGCAAGGCCATGCTCTGGTTTATAACAGCTTCCCTGATATCACTGGGGTTGGGTCTGGTACTCGTGACCATTTTTGAGCCCGGTGTTGGGGTGGATGTTAGCAATGTAGACAAAGCGGCGGTGAGCGAACTGATGGATAAATCAAAAGGATTTTCCTTAGCCAAGTTTGTGGAACACGTGGTCCCCAAGAGTGTGGTGGAAGCCATGGCTACCAATGAAATTCTGCAACTGGTGGTATTCTCCATTTTCTTTGGGATTGCCCTGACTGCCTTGGGTGAAAAAGGCAAGGGCATCATTCATACACTCGATACACTCGGACATGTGATGTTGAAAATGGTGGGCTATGTGATGCTCGTGGCCCCATTGGGTGTGTTTGGTGCGATGGCTTCTGCGATTGCTAAAAACGGACTTGAAATACTGAAGACGTTTGGTATGTATGTGGG
>CAZLRY010000316.1:0-4262 GCA_964561675.1 uncultured Chitinophaga sp. | reverse complement strand
GGCCAGCAGAATGGCTCTTGACTCCTGGTTATTGACCGGACGGCTGTCGCCCTTCAATCGCTTAACCGACGCATCTGCATTTAGTCCCACCACCAGGTATTCACCTTCACGGGCGGCTTCGGATAGGGAAAAAATATGACCGGGGTGAAGCAAATCAAATACCCCGTTGGTAAAAGCTACTTTCTGCCCAAGTGCTTTCCACTGTGCCACCTGCTGACGGGCCTGTTCACGACTGATTATTTTCTGCGGTATTAAGTCAGCCCTTTTCATATATATCTTTTTTATTAAAATAGGGCAGGGCCCCGAAACTGAGTATGCCCCCCAACAGGATTACAGCGGTCTGTGCCAGCCATAATATCCAGCCAAAAGCAAGGGCAATGGTATATTGCAGACCATACAGCTGCATGGTTTTCTCTATCAGGTAGGCATAAGCGCCAATGCCTCCCGGGGAAGCGATCATGCCAATACTGCCGGCTGACAAAATAGTAAATGCTTCCTTTATTCCATAAATTTCCGTTTCCCGGAAAGCCATAAACCCAATATAACCACCTGCCAGGTAGAAACTCCAGAGCAGAACGGTATAAAAAAGAAACAATCCTCTTTTCTTCAGGTGGCGGATTGAGCTGACCCCCTGCATTACACTCCGGTAAATTTTTAGAAAAAGGGAGAGCAGGTCTTTTAACTTTTTCCGACGGATCAGCATCCATAGACCGGTCAGCAGCAGCAAAGCGGCGAGTATCAGGGAGGAAACCAGCAGGGTGGAGATTTTTTTATCTGGTGCCGCTTCCGGACCATTAAAAAAAGCATCCAATATCTGGCTATATAACTGGGGTTGCAGTAGTATAGTAATTCCGAATACCACCAACAGGGTGAGGGCATCAATCAGGCGTTCCAGAATAATGGTACCGATCAGTTTATCGGCTGGTATCTTTTCGTACCGTGATAAGACCGTGCATTTGACAATTTCTCCCAGCCTTGGAACGCCCATATTTACCAGGTAGCCGATCATCACGGCAAAAAAGGAATTCGCCGTGGATGGTTTGTATCCCATGGGTTCTATCAGTAACCGCCAGCGGATGGCCCTGATCCAGTGGCTCCCGATCAGGATCAGGAAAACAGGGATTGCCAGCCAGTGACGGGCTTCCCGGAAAGCGGTTTTGATCTGATCCGTATTTTCCTTATTCAGGTTTTTCAGGGAAAGCCAGGCAAAGAATATACCCAGGCCAAGAAAAAAAAGGTACTGAAATATGGTCCGGAGATTTTTCTTCATCTGGCCCGAAAGTAATCCGATGAACGCGAAAAACAAAACTCTGTAAAGGAAGCTTGCGTTAATTCAGGGGCAGATTATCAATTAACCGGACACCGCCGAGAAAGGTAGCCACCAATGCCACCAGTTTTTGCGAGCCATCCCAGGTGCTAACAGGCTGAAGGGAGGCTGCATCGGCCACTACCAGATAATCCGTCCGGAAACCTTCCTGTTCTAACTGATCACTGGCCGTTTGAAGTAACGCATCCAGACTGCCGGTGTGCAGCTGTTGTTTCAGGTAGGAGAGGGTGCGGAAAATGGATGCCGCTTTTTTTCTGTCTGAATCATTCAACCGTCTGTTCCGGCTGCTCATCGCCAGACCATCCGTTTCACGAAGGGTAGGACAAATATGAAGCTTAACAGTTTCCTTAAAACCGGTTTGTTGCATCAGCCGGTCAATCACCATACATTGTTGGTAATCCTTTTGTCCCAGGAACAGGTCATGCGGGTTAACCTGAGCGAGTAACTGGTGTACCACCTGGCATACCCCCTGAAAATGTCCTGGCCTGAATTTCCCTTCCAGCAGGGTTTCCATATCTCCGAGGTCGTACTCAGGCTTCCCCATAATCCCTTCGGGGTACATTTCGCTGACTGCCGGTAAAAAAAGAAGGTCACATCCGGCCGTTAAAAGCAGGGCAATATCCTTATCGGTGGTAATGGGGTATTTTTCAAAATCTGCGGGATCATTGAACTGCGTAGGGTTTACAAAAATGCTGCATATAGTCAGATCGGTCGCCGCTTTTGATAAACGGACCAATGATAAATGACCTTCATGCAAGGCTCCCATAGTAGGCATAAAACCTATTTTTTTACCCAAAATTCGTTGATTATCAAGGTGTTTAATGAGGTCATTTGTTTTTTTAAATAAAATCATATGACAGTAGTCTTTGAGGTATAACGGGCTTTAAAAAATTAAATTCGGTGTAAAATAGTTACCTTTGCACGCCTTTAGGCGATTGTACGGTGAAGAAAACGGGTGTATTTCCCGCCTTACGCTGTACCAAAAAAGGACGCACATGTCAGCAAAGAAAAGAATTTTATTTATCGCGAACGAAATGTCACCCTACCTGGAGTTGACTGAGTTTTCAGAAATCGTGAATAAGCTCGCGATCAAAGCAAATGACAACAACTTTGAGGTCCGTTGTATAATGCCCCGGTTTGGCATCATCAACGAACGCCGTCACCGGCTCCATGAGGTAGTCCGCTTATCGGGTATCAACGTGTCGGTAGACAATGATGATATGCCGCTCCAGATCAAAGTGGCCTCCCTGCCCAGTGCCCGGCTACAGGTCTATTTCCTGGATAATGAAGAGCTTTTCAAGCGGAAGTTTGTTTTCCATGACGAGCAGGAAAAATGGTATGAAGACAATGACCTGCGTACGGTGTTTTTCTGTAAGGGAGCCCTCGAAACAGTAAAAAAGTTTGGCTGGCCCCCGGATATTATTCATTGCAGTGGCTGGATGACCGGACTGATACCGGCTTACCTGAAAACGGTGTATAAGAAAGAGCCGGTTTTTGCACATAGTAAAATTGTGTATACGATCGGACAAAACACGTTTAAGGAAAAACTGGGAAGCGGACTGGTTAAAAAAGCCCTGATCCATGCCAGCCTCAAGGAAAAAGACCTGGAATTGTATAAAGAAGGTACAAATACGGCCATGCAACGTGGAGGTGCCAGTTTTTCAGACGCCATCACATTCGGAGCCGACAAGATTGATAAAAAGCTGACTGAAGAGTTTACCAAAGTGAGGGGAAAGAAAACCCTTCCATATAACCCTGAGGGAGATTTAACAGACTATTTACAACTCTATAGCGACCTTGCAGGTAAATAAAAATCACTAACCCCGATTATAAAATTTCTTTGTGAAGTATACAAAAAACGCTTTCCCGGTTATAGCAATCGTTCTCGCGGTTGCTATTCTGTTTCCGGCCTGCCGCAAAATCAACGATGCTACTGAGCTGGGCAGCGGTCTTATACCACCAATTGACAATATTAATACCTTTGAAACCTTCCTGGATATCGAATCCGATAACCTGTTGTATAATGACACTAATAAAGTGTATTATGCTGATCTTCACGCACTTGGTTATATCAGCGGGGATACGGAATTTGGCACCACCAAGGGGGAATCTTATTTTAATATCAGTTATTCCAATTACCTGATCAACCCGTTTTATAATAAAGATTCAGTGATAGCGATTGATTCGGTGGTCCTCTCTTTAGGCTACGACAGCTATTATGGCGATACCAGCAGTGTGCAGACGGTCCGGGTTTATGAACTGGCGCAGACTTCCGGATTCAACGATACCACCTTATATAAGTACAATCAGGCTGATTTTCTGACCACCGGTTCTGAACTGGGGTCTAAATCATTCCAGGTTAAGAATCTGAATGATACCATCCTCCATATCAGGAAGAGAGATACCACCAAACTGGTAAATGTACTCCGGATCCCATTGGTCAATACACTGGGGACCCGGTTTATGAATTATGATACCACTTTTTCCGCCAATGGCGGGTTTCGCTCCGATTCAATCCTGAAGACCCTCTTTCGCGGCCTGGCCATTAAAGCAGATAATAGTGGGAATGCCCTGACGTATATCAGTCCTTCTGATAATAGTAACACCCGTCTCACGATCTATTTTCAGGTCAAGAAAAACGGGATTATTGATACCACGTCGGTCGACTTCCAGCACTCCTCAGGCGGACAGGCAAATATCATCAGGCGTACACCGGGGGGTGGATGGAATAATTACCTGACCAATACCGGTACCAATGACGACCTGCTTTATATTCCGGGTACCCCGGGATCCTACGGTTTGCTCCGTATTCCGGCCCTGGATACTTTCCGGAATGTGGTAGTCCACCGGGCAGAAATTATAGCCAATCCTATCCGTACTGCAGGGGATGATATGTTCCCGCACCAGCAGGCCCTGTTCCTGGACCGGGTCAGTG
>CAZLRY010000315.1:1643-4264 GCA_964561675.1 uncultured Chitinophaga sp. | reverse complement strand
ACCTGACGTTTGAATTCGTCATTGAATTTTACATAATAATCTCCTACGAAATGATCGCCCTTCATCCCGGTTGAAGCAGGGGTAGCTCCGTCAGCAAAGAGCTGCCAGGCAATCATACTTTTACAGATATGAATACCCCGGTCATTTACGATACAGCTTTTTATCGTATCATAGCCGGCTTCCTGGTGAATCCGGGCTATACTCCAGCCAAGAAAAATATTCCGCAGGTGCCCCAGGTGAAGGGGTTTATTGGTGTTAGGGGAGGAGTACTCCACCATTACTTTCTTTCCGTTGGGGGCTTTCTTACCAAATGACGGGTTATTGTATTGCTCCTGCAATACTCCCAGCCAGTATGCGTCGGTGATGGTTAAGTTTAAAAAACCTTTGATCACATTGTACGCACTGAATAATTCCGGGTGACGCTGAACCAGGGAAGTACCGATTTCCTGTCCCAGCTGTTCCGGTGATTTTTTTAATTGTTTGACAAATGAGAACAGGACAAGGGTATAATCCCCTTCAAATTCGGGTTTGGTTGTGCTGATGGTCAGGTCGCCATCTGTAAATGCCTGTCCGTATAGGTCAGTCAGTGTTTGTACGATCAGTGGTTTTATCTTGCTTACGATGCTCATTTCGGGTGTTTTGAGTAGCAAATTTACGGGTTTACAAGTTGACAACTTTCCTGCTTCCCCCTACCTTTGCGCCACATGCGAAAGCACCTTCATACAGCCAGGGATTTCATCCTTCCAATCATTGATTTCTTTTACCCCCCTTTCCGGCGGTTCATGAACCTTCAGACTTTCCGGTATGCGGCTTCCGGTGGTGGTAATGTGCTGCTGGGTTTTCTGATTTATACCCTCAGTTACAAGTTTTTATTTTTTGGGGAGGAGTTTGATTTTGGCTTCTATGCGTTTAAAGGGCACGTGGCAGCGTTGTTTGTTTCATTCTGCATCACGTTCCCGATCGGCTTTTTTATGTCAAAATATGTGGTCTTCAATGATTCCAATATGAAGGGGCATATTCAGCTGTTCCGGTACTTTATGGTTTGTATGTTTAACCTCGCCCTGAATTACCTCTTACTTAAAATTCTGGTTGAACGTATGGGAATGGATGCCATTCTCTCCCAGGTGATAACCATTGTGGTGGTGGTGGTGATCAGTTACCTGGCACAGCGGAATTTTTCATTTAAAGCTACCGCGGCAAATGATGAGGAGGAGTGATTTTCCTTTATAAACTCAGTTTTCCGGCATCTACTTTTACCTGCAGGTTTCCTTCACAATTACTCCGGATCACCAGGTGTTGCTGCATAGGATACATCCGGATCAGGCGGATTTCATTGATGGTGCCATTGCTGCTGATGCCCGGCATCCATTCCTGGTTAAGCTGCGTATTGATTGTTACTTTAGCACTGTCGATATACCCACCCAGTTCGAAACGGGCAAATTTCGTTATTTCCCGGGTGATTTTTTTGTCAAACAGCCAGCCGGCGGATCCCAATAACAGGTTCTTAGTCTTGATGTCAAAATCCATATTGATGATTTCGATGACCCGTTTATCCGTATCATACCAGGGCTGCCCGGTCAGGTAGATCACCCCGTGGTTAGTTCCTGAAAAATGCAGGCGGATGATCAGTTTGTCAAAACCACCACCGTAAATTTTACAGCTATCGATTATGAACTGCTTTTTGACAAAGGCTTTTTTAAAGTCAAAACTTTTGCCGGCCACCTGTTGGCTCATGAGCTGACTGAGCGAGTCATAGTTCAGCATGGCATCGAGGAAAATATTAAAACCCGGACGGGTGGCGACATTACTGATATGCGGTACCGGGGAAGGACTGTCCACAGGCTGCTCAAAACTGATGATCGGCCTGGCAGAGAGTCCAAGGGAAAGATAGAGCGAATCATTTTTGGCTTCCAGCCGGTTCAGGTGTACCGCCCGTGGATTCATTTTCAACCAGCCTAAGCCATACAGGTTATAGGAAGAGGTCAGCTGATTCCAGATTTGCTGCATCCGGGGCTTCAGGTCGGTACTGCCATAGTTTTTATCAAGGTCTTTTTTTGCGGCATCCAGTTCGGCTACAAGGCCTTTCATGACCTGGTTGGTGATATTCTGTCCCCAAAAGCAGACTTCACATTTGTCCAGTGGTTGCGGTTCATTCCGTTTAATATCCAGTTTTACTTTATAGTTGGTCATCAGGGCCAGACTGTTGCTGAATGACACATTCACCTTTCGTTCCGGTTCATCAAAACCACAACGGCAGGGTGGGGTCCAGGGTGTCAATGCGATTCCGTTGGTGCAGGCCCGGGTTGAACCCACAATTTTGTAATAGCCCGTAAAGCCAAGCTGGAGCGAAAGCCCGCTGGCCTTCATCTGCAGTTTGCTCCGGCGGAAGGAATATTTATACCGGGTATCACAGGCTTCCTGCACCCAGCCATTCGGATAACCGGGAGAGGTAAATAAGGTGTCGACTGATTTTTCAGCCATGGTATAAATGGGCTTCAGATCAATCTGTATAGGAATGTTCAATTCAGAGTCAGGCAATGAATCCAACCGGAAATTTCCCGGCGAAAGATCGGGATTGGCCGGATTGATCCGCTGGGCCATTAATTGGGTAAAACTGCAAA